>DATNQE010000559.1:0-2278 GCA_036702895.1 Trichocoleus sp.
TCTTATCGAGATAGGGATTTATTGAGCTGACAAACTAAATCCCCAGCGTCTTGAGGCTCAAACGGAACGGAGCGGCCGTCTTTGCCAATCCGCACTCGGCGGCGACAGTCGTATTTTTCTGGAGGGCGGGCTTTGCCATCAATGCTGAGCGCAGCGCGGTACTCCCAAAAGTACTTGGCGCTGCGCTCTATGCGAAGCAGGCAGACCTGATGGTCACCAATTTGACGACAGGTGGCTGCCTGAGCTGATTGAGCGTTAAGCACCAGCAGCAACAGCGCCAGCGCCAAAGCTGCGAGAACGAACTGACTCGGTATGCTGACTCTGCTGCGATGGATTCCCACGGTTTCAACCTGCTTTATGAAAGTTCTGCGACGTAAGCCAAATTTTTGAAGAAGATTCTGTGAAGCTGGCGGGGCAGGGGCCCCCAAATCCCCTGATCTAGGTTCCATTACCCACTATGGATTGTCCCCGAAAAGCCGCTGATGTGCTCTGTTTAAGCGGCCTGCTTAGCTCTATGGGACAGCTTGAGGAGATTTGCTGTGTCAATGCCTAAAGCCTTCGTTCATGTCCCTACTAAAGAGCCTGCGGTACTACCTGCCGCCTCACAGTTTCGCTGGGCGGCTGCCCTGTCCTTGGCTTGGGTAGCGCTGGCTCCTTTGGCTGCCGAGGCGGCTAACTTTAATCGACTGTTTGTCTTCGGCGATAGCCTCTCTGATCCGGGCAATACAGCTTCAGTTACGTTTGGGCTGGTGCCGCCGCCTGTTCTTCTTGGTACCGATCAGCGCACGGGTTCGTTTGGGTTTGTTCCGGCCTACGAGCAGCGGCGCTTTACCAATCAGCTCAACTGGGTAGACTACCTGGCCCCTCAACTGGCCGCCGGGACTAGCATCAATTTTGCCTTCGCTGGCGCCACTACAGGCACCTTAAACACCACGATTTCCTTCCTGCCAGCCTTGCAGCAGCAGGTGGGGCTATTCTTGGGAGGCAACTTTACGCCGACGGCGGAAGATCTATTTATTGTTTGGGCCGGCAGCAACGACTATCTAGCGGTTGCCGGACAAACCGATCCAACGGTGCCGGTGGGGAACCTGGAGCAGGCGATTCGATCACTGGCTGGGGCGGGGGCGCAAAACATTTTGGTGTCCAATCTGCCCGATCTGGGCAAAACGCCCCTGGTTAGCAGCCGGGCCAATGCGCCCCAAGTTTCGGCACTGGTAAACCAGCACAACAGCCTTTTGAGCTCAAAGCTCACTGCGCTGGAGGAAGACCCGACGCTGGCATCAGTCGATCTAATCCCGCTGGATGTGTTTTCGCTGTTTGAAAACGCGATCGCAAATCCTGCTGCCTTTGGCTTTAGCAACGTTACCAATGCCTGCCTGTCACCATCACCTGTGCTTTCCCTGCAGATTCGCCCAGTAACTCGCTGCGCCAACCCTAACGAGTACCTGTCTTGGGATGGGCTTCATCCCTCTGCCCGAGGCCATCAGCTGGTGGCAGAAACGGCTTTGCAAACCCTTCTGGCGCTGCCGCCCGTGCCTGCTACTCCTCCAGCAGACCCCTTACCCGCTGCAGACGGCCTTACCTTTGAGCCCAGCATTGCTAGTGGGGCTGTTTTTGAAGCAGACAGTCTAGAGGCGGCAACGGTTTCTGGGC
Organism: Trichocoleus sp.; assembly: GCA_036702895.1. GTDB lineage: Bacteria > Cyanobacteriota > Cyanobacteriia > Phormidesmidales > Phormidesmidaceae > JACVSF01. Next base: position 1,654 of record DATNQE010000559.1, read on the forward strand.
GGACTCCGGCTGCCTCTGTGCCAGAGCCCAACGGTGGTCTTGCAGCTGCCGTTCTAGGTCTGCTAGCGCTCTCTCGCCGAGTCATGACCAAAGCCCGTAACAGGGGGATCACCCAGTCCCCTGCCTGTGTAACGGTCCATCGCTAATTTGCGGCAGAACGACTACCGGCCGTTGTTTGCCGTGTACGTCAGAAATCCAGAATTTTTTAGGCCGCTCGGATGTTGCGCCTTTGCCATGACTGGTAAGATGTCACTGTAACAGCTCTAACTGTTTTTATGAATTCTCTGGAGCTTTCTCCCCAACTGCAGCCCAATTTGCGAGTTGGGCTAGGGCGAGTACTCATTGTGGAAGACGAAGAGCTCATTCGAGAGACGGTGGCTCTGGGTCTGGCGGAAGAGGGATTTGAAATCTTAATTGCTGAAGATGGCCTGACTGCACTGGAGATGTTGGGAGGTACGGCCAACGCTTCGCGGACAAATCGCCCAGAAATCAATCTGGTGGTGCTGGACCTGATGCTGCCCGGTATGAATGGGCTGGATCTGTGCCGCCTGCTGCGCCACCAGGGCATCGACGTGCCGATTCTCATCCTCAGCGCCAAAGGCACCGAAACCGACCGGGTCGTGGG
>DATNQE010000568.1:0-6987 GCA_036702895.1 Trichocoleus sp.
CCTGTCTCTTGCGAGGAATGCAGCCGATCTGGCAGTACCCACAGCAGTGCAGGGCAAACTATCAAGGTCATTGCTGTCACAACTGCGATGATTTGCAGACCTTCAATCATAGAAGCAGTCATTGTTTTCGCCTCCCGGTAACATGGCTACGGTTGAGGCGCGTTCCTTCGGGATGACCCCCTACTTCCGTCTTACTTCAGCCGATCTAAATTCAAAGGGGATTGAAGCGATCTTGATGCGGAGCAAGATGAACGATTTATCCTTGTCTGTATCTATGATTACATTTACAGGCGGGGCTGGTCGCTTTGTTTACAAATCTTCACCTTTATGGTATTGGCCAAGCCCCCCTACTTCAGGTCAATTCAACCCTCAACACTGCTAAGTGAAATTAGCTCGCCATGCGGGTTAGCAGCACTGGGCAGGGAGCATACACCCGCACGTAGTCGGAGAGTGATTCACCCAGCAGACGGTCCAAGTCGGGCATTCCTTTTGCGATCGAAGGACGGCGATCGGGCGACCCCAAAATGATTAAATCTATGTTCTTATCCTCGGCTAGCTGGCAAATCCGCATACCGGGCTTGCCTTCGGGAGCTTCCAACTTATAGGAAATGCCGTATCGACGGACTTCTGCTAAGGCCTCCGTCAAAATGGGGTCTTGGTTAGGGTCGGGGCTGGTGACATCAAACGGTTTTGCCTTCAAGTTAGAGACGCTGTGGACCAGGGTGATCTCGCTGCCCTTGATGTCCCGCAGCAGATTGATGGCCAACCGCAGTCCTTCTTTAGCCGAGTCAGACTTATCAAGCGCGACCAGCACCCGCTTAATGCCACGAATCACGTACAGGTCGTCCTTGACCAGCAGCATGGGGCGAGAGGCCAGCTGAAACACATACTGGCTGACAGAGTTCTCCAGAATGGCCTTGAGGCCCTTGAGCCCGCGAGAGCCCATGATGATCAAGCTGGCATCGATTTCATCGGCCACCTTTACCACGACATCTTTGGGGTCGCCCTCTCGCAGCACCGCCGTTACCCTAGCTGGGTCCAAGTCTAGATTTTTGATTGCCTTGGCCAGGGTTCGCCCCCCTTCCTCCCACTTGGCAGTCATCCCTTCCGCAGAAACCTGGGAGGGCACCACGTGCAGCACCGTCACAGAAGCTCGCTGAATCAGCGGAATGTCCATCAGGACTTTCATCATGGCTTCTGTGTTACCGGTGCCTGAGTCTGCCAGGAGAATTTTTTCTATCATGCTGACCTCTTGTAATAACTTCTCTTGTTGCTGCCCAAATCTATTCTGCTCAGAGGGCTCGTTAATGATGGAAGAGGGAAAAAAGGGGTGCTAAAGGCTCAGTTTTTAAGGCTTCAAGCTGTCCTCAACCATCATAGGCACTGGTTTTGGGGCTACTTTGGCGGAATTCATAATTTGTAGTAGAGCCTTCCTCATCCCCGTTGTGAGCATTTACCGCAGGGCAATATCCCCGAGTCCCTCCTCCATTAGAAGAAACTAAGGGACACAACCCAATTATCCAGAGCGGTTTCTGATATTCTTGCCGGGGTTAAGGTGAAGCACTATGACGGATCAAAACTGGTTTGAGTACTTGGTGCGCGTGCAGCCGCACCACACTGACTACGCAGGCATCGTCTGGCACGGCACCTATATAGCCTGGATGGAAGAGGCGAGGGTGGAGTATTTGCGATCGCACCAGCTCGATTTTGCTACCTGGGTAGAGGCTGGAGTTGACCTGCCCGTAGTAGACCTGTCTCTGCGCTATCGGCAGTCGCTGCGGCTAGGCGAAGCGGCCCTGGTGCGGGCGCGGCCTGAGCTGCCCAAAGGAGTGCGGATACTCTGGCACTACGACATCCAAAACCAGGAAACGGGGGAAACTTGTGTGCTGGCCACAGTCACCCTAGCCCCGGTAGATTCCCAGAACCGGAGGATTTTACGCCGTCTGCCGCCTCAATTTGAGGCGTTTCTGCAGTCGATGACTCCTGAGTAGGTCTCGATCTCAACGCAATATGCACCTGCTCTTCAGCGCCGTCAGCCAGTCCCTATACTTGAACCTAAACTTTCAACTTGGCTGCCAGGATCCAAGCTTTACCTACCTTGAGCGTTAGCGCCCTTCACTAAGATTTCGCATAATAAAAGGCAGTAAATTGAACAACGGTGTGGGAGATCGACGATGCAGCAGTTTTACATCCGGTTAAAGCAAACTTTAGCTGTGTTTCTGGGCTGCCTGCTGGTCGTGGTTGCTCTGCTGGGAGGTACTTTACCCGCCTGGGCTCAGGAAAATACCGTTGACTATACCCTGACCAATTTGAGCTTCCGCGACTTCTCGGGCCAAAATCTCTCCGGCACCTCCTTTGCGGCTGCCGAAATGCGCGAGGCTAACTTTGCCGAAGCTAATCTAAGCGGCACGATCCTGACCAAAGCCTCTTTTATTAAAGCCAATCTGGCCGGGGCCGATCTTTCAAAAACCTTTGCCGACCGAGTGGTATTCGATCAGGCCGATCTGACCAATGCCGTCATTACGGACGCCATCATGACCAGCTCCACGTTTAACGATACGGTCATTCAAGGAGCAGACTTTTCAGGGACAATTTTGGATCGCTACCAGACGGCTCAGATGTGCAAGATCGCTGACGGCGTGAACCCAGTCACCGGAGTAGCCACCCGCGATAGCTTAGGCTGTCGCTAGAGCGTAGGGCGTCGCAACTTCACCCTCTCTTATTCACCCTCCTTTAAAGGAACAGCCAGCCGCAGACCACCTGCAGCTGGCTGTTCCTTTAAGTTTGGGAACCCGTCGCTCTAGCTATCGCGCTCAGTGCGAACCCAGCGCTTCTCGGGCTTCAGCACGTAGCCCACGTAGAGCGGGATCTTCCAAAGAATGTAGAGAGGAATTTGAATGAGCTGCTTCAGGCTAATTTCGCTGCGGCCGTAGCGCCACCAGGCCAGCCCAATCGCTAGGAACAGGCAAACCCCAGCTAGCCCCGCTAGGAGCAGCGGCAGGGTGAGTCCACTGAGAACCGCAAACAGGGCAGTTACTCCCAGCAGACCGGCCCAAAGCATTACCAGGAGAGACAGCGGCAGCACCGACAACTCCAGCGCCAGCGCCAGTAGTCCTATGCGTCCCTGGCGCAGAAACTGCAGCAGCAGCCGGGGCACAAATTCTGACATGACCTGCAGGTGGCCGTGCTCCCAGCGGGTCCGCTGGCCTTTAGCCGCCTCTTCGCCCTGGGGCAAGCGACTTGTAACCCATGCCTGCGGGCAAAACTGGGGTGGATAGCCTGCGATCGCAAGATCTAGCCCCAGCTTCATGTCCTCAACGATGTGGCCGCTAGCAACGCTAACGGCTGTGGCCGCAGCCCAGGGCATCGCCATGCCTGTACCGGTCAGCAGACAGGGTTGACTAAACTGGCGCAACCCGAGAGGCCGCACCAGATTTTTGACCTTGAAGGCAAACGCCGAAATAGAGTCTTTCAGACCGGGTTCGGGGGGCTTTTCCATCAGGTAGGTAGCCTGTACGGGTCGCCCACTGGCTAGCGCTTGCCGAGTCAAGGCCCCAATACTGCCCGGTTGGGCGTCGCAGTCGGCATCTAGAAAAATAACAACCGTGGGCGGCTCAGCACTGAGGTGCTTCAAGCCAAAGTCCAAGGCGTACCCTTTCCCCCGATTCTGCAAGTCGCGCCGTTCAACGACCGTCGCGCCCGCGCTGCGAGCTACGGCGGCGGTGTTATCGGTGCAGTTGTCGGCAATGACTACTAGGCGGTCTTGCGATCGCAGCTGGGGCACGATTGTCTCCAGCGTCCGCACAATGCCGTCTGCTTCGTTGTGAGCAGGGATGAGTACTGCCAAAGAAACATCAGTGGGGAGTGCAGCCTGTCCTTTGAGTCCCGCCCCGCGCCAGACAAATGCCCCTAAGCATTCCAATAACAGCACGACCGTTGGTACCAGCAGCAGCCCGGCTACTACCGATAGAACCAGTGCCAGTCCATTGAAGAGAGTCAGACTAAAACTGTCAAACGCCACGCCGTCCTCCTAACTATTAGGGGTTTGAGAATCAACAGGGGAATGTGCTTTGGGGTAATAGCGTTTATAGAATCCAGAGTTTGTCGGATGACGAGCCTTCACCTGCCAGGAATACTCAGAACCCAGTACTCTGAGAACTTGGCAAGGGACACGCCACGATAACCATAAGCAGCTTATCAGAGACAACTCCAAAGCCAGGGCTAAGGCATCGGGTTTCACTACAGCTTCACACCTCGCTTCATTAAGTTAGTCAAACCCTTGCTTCAGCCCAGCATTGAGCCGCCTCTCAATCCCCATCTCCCGAATTCTTCCCTAAAACTGGCCATCGAGCACTGCCGCCACAGCCTGGGCCCAGCCGCGAGGCGCAGGTTCGGGCGCAATCTGCCAACCTCGACTTGCAAGCTGGGGATGAGGGCCATTTTTTCCCGGCAGCACAATGGCAACATCTACGTTTTCCAGCATGTCCAGGTCGTTGGGGCTGTTGCCTAGGCCGATGGTTTTTACAATGCTGCCTTCAGGTAAAGTGGCTTGGTACAGCGCTGCTAGCTGCCGCACTGCGGCCCCTTTTCCGGCCTCTGCGCCAATCAGATGGGAGAAGCGATCGCCCACCACAACGCGAAAGCCAAAATCCTCCACCGCCTGCACCAGCGTTTCTGGCTCTACATTCTTGGGCGTCATAAAAGGCTCTGTGAACTCCCGCGCCTTAGCCTGCTGCGCCGCGGAGTGGTCTAGCCCTGTCATCTGCTCGACTTGCTCCACCGTCCAGTCTCCAAACCCTTTGAGGGGGCGGCCCAACTCCTGAGCGATGGCTTTGAGCGCAGCCCTGGCCACAACGTAGGTGCAGCCTAGCTGCATCACCCGATAGCCGTCTACATCGTCCCCATCGGGTAGCGGAAACGGCGCTGGCGTTAAAGGAATATAAATGGCGCTGCCGTTCTCAACGATAAAGGGATCTTGCAGGCCGACCTGCTGGCGCAGCGACCACACCTCCTGCCGGGTTTTGCTAGTGACGGGAATCACCGGAATGCCTTCGGTCACTAGCCGTTTAAGCATAGGTACGGCAGCGGCATAGTCGTAGTCCTCAGCGCCCAATAGGGTGCCATCTAGGTCAGTGAAAATCAGCAGAGCGGTAGAGCTTGTCATAGTGGGGCAACGGAGTTGTACAACCGTTGAAAAGATTACCGCATCCCTTTTCTGGCGCAGGTGATTTTTAGCGCATTAACCGCTGTCTAGGCAATCTGCCTTATGTAGAAGACAGATAGGCTTGGGTGCGAAGTATCTTATATAAGTGCTTGAGTATTTGAAGAGGGCCGCATGAATAGTTCCTTGCCCCCGTCAGAAACGGCCATCCGCATTGCGGTGGTGGGCGATGTGCATGACCTGTGGGGGGAGGAGGATGCGATCGCGCTGCGCCATCTCGGCGTCGATTTGGTGCTGTTTGTTGGTGATTTCGGCAACGAGGCGGTTGGGGTAGTAGAGCAAATAGCCGCCCTCGACCTGCCCAAGGCCGCTATCTTTGGCAATCACGACGCCTGGTACAGCGCTACGGACTGGGGCCGTAAAAAGTGCCCCTACGACCGCAGCCGGGAAGATCGGGTGCAGCAGCAGATCGATCTACTGGGCACTGCTCAAGTAGGCTACAGCACCCTTGACTTGCCCCAGTTTGGCCTCTCAGTAGTGGGCGGACGGCCCTTTAGCTGGGGCGGCGCTGAGTGGCGAAACGCCAGTTTCTATGCCGAGCGCTACGGCATCAATAGCTTTGAGGAATCGGCTCAGCGCATCTGCGATGCTGTGCAGGCAGCGACCTACGAAACAATCCTTTTTGTAGGCCACTGCGGGCCAGTGGGTCTAGGGGACCAGCCAGAATCCCTCTGCGGCCGAGATTGGAAGCCCCTGGGCGGTGACTATGGTGACCCCGATCTGGCCGCTGGCATCGCCTATGCTCACAGCGCAGGTAAACGAGTTCCCCTAGTCACGTTCGGCCACATGCATCACGGTCTACGTCACCGCAAGGACCGCATTCGAGAGCGCATCCAGGTTGATCGGCCCCGCAACACTGTTTATCTAAATGCCGCCAGCGTGCCGCGGATAGTACAGACTGAGGCTGGTTTCCAGCGCAACTTCTCGATTGTGACTCTACGGGAAAACCAGATCGAGAGCGCATCTTTGGTATGGGTCGATCAGCGTTTTGAGATTTGCGCCGAGGAATTGCTCTACAAGGTGGCTAATCCAGCCGTCATGATTTCCTAGGTTTTGTTGGAGCAGCCTCGGGATTTAGGCGGGGGACTGACTGCGATCGCAGATGGTGCTATAACAGAAAAGCACACGCCGTATGGCCTGCACCCACCAGGAGAGGTGGCAGAGTGGTCGAATGCGTCCGACTTGAAATCGGATGTACCGAAAGGTACCGTGGGTTCGAATCCCACCCTCTCCGTTCAAATTGTGGCTAATTTAGCTGACTTGTTTAAATAGCATTTTGGCAAATGCGCTGGCTGCATTTACCGAAGGCAGTTTGCCTCGCTCAACTTCAGTCGCTCAATTTCAGCTACAGCCTCAAATACGCCGCGTCAGGTTGAGGCCGTGAGTATCGGTGCCGCAGGTTGTCAACAGCTGCAGGCTCTGAGCCAGGCTTCTGATAATTGGGGTCTGCTTGGGGCAGGGTCGCCAGGTGCCGGGATTGTCATAGGCGTAGTAGGTTTCAACGCCGTCTATGCCCAGTCGAGCGGCCCCCTCAATCAGCTCTGGTGCTGAGCGTCGATAGCGAGCCGGATGCGCTAAAACTGCAATGCCCCCAGCGGCTTGAATGGCCGGGATCACTCTGTCTGCTCGGCGGTGGTCCCCCTGAGCAGGCTGCCCCTGCAGGTAAGGCTGAATCGCGTCGTGCTGAGGTCTAAAGCCGTAGCCCAGGATATGCACCTCTGCGTCTAAAAGCTGGGCATTAATTTCAACGCCGGTAAACAGGCGCG
>DATNQE010000572.1:0-4735 GCA_036702895.1 Trichocoleus sp.
GATTTCTCTAGGTCTACGATGGGGTGAGGGTAGTCAACCCCAATCCGCACGCCGAAACGCTGCTGCTCCACGTTCTGAAGCCGCCAGGGGGTGTGGACTTTTTTAGCGGGTATGGCCGCCAACTCCGGCAGCCAGTGCTTGACGTACTTCCCTTCAGGGTCGTAGTCCTGAGCCTGCTTGAGGATATTGAAATAGCGAAAGCCACGAGCATCGTTGCCGACTCCGGCGGTGTAGTTCCAGTTGCCGTAGTTGCTGCAAACGTCGTAGTCAATGATCTGCGACTCGAACCACTCTGCCCCCAGTCGCCAGTCAATGCCCAAATTTTTGGTCAAAAAACTCGCGACATTCTGACGACCCCGGTTCGACATAAAGCCTGTGGCCGCCAGCTCGCGCATGTTGGCGTCGATCAGCGGAAAGCCAGTTTCGCCCAGCCGCCAGCGCTCAAATCGCTCCAGGTCTTGCTTCCACTCGATCTCTAGCCCCTGCATACCCGAGGCGAAGAAGACTTTGTTGCCGTGCTTGGCGCAGATAAAGCGAAAGTAGTCTCGCCAAAGCAGCTCGAAGATGAGCCAGTAGGTTGAGTCGTTACGGATGCGGCTGGTCTCGTAGCGCTGCACCTCAGCGTAAATGTAGCGCGGCGAGAGACAGCCCAGAGCCAGCCACGGCGAAAATTTAGAGGAGTAGTCGGCGCCCAGCATGCCGTTGCGGGTTTCCTTGTAGGTTCGCAGGTGGTCTGCCTGCCAAAAGTAGTGGTCTAGGCGCTCAAGCGCGACCGTCTCGCCGCCCACGAAGCTCAAAACGGCTCTAGGATCGGTCGCTGGGGCTTCTACTTCTAAATCCTGCAGGGTGGGCAATTCTCCTGGCGTGACCCCAGGCACTGCCGCCACTTGGTTAGGCCTGTCAAAAACGGGATCAACGGTGCTGTCCTTTTCGACCCGCTTACGGAACTGAGTAAACAGCTCTGGCAGCCGGTCGATCTCAAACGGCAGGTTGTCAGGATGGTAGAGGGTTGACCCCCAAAAGCGCTCGATGCGCGTTCCCATGGCCGTTAGCTTTTCGGATAGCGCCTGCTCAACGGCTTGCTCTTCGCTAGTGACCTCCTCATGCCAGTAAACAGCGGTGATGTTGAGCTGCCGAACCAGCTCTGGAATGATCTGCTCCGGCAGACCCTGGCGAAGGATTAGATCAGCCCCCAGTGCCTGCCACGACTGCCGCAGGTCGGCTATGCTCTCAAGCAAAAACTGGGCTCGATGGGGTCCGGTTTTGGCAAATCCGAAGGAGGTCTGACCAAAGCTGCGCGGGTCAAAGCAGTAGAGCGGCAAAATCTGTGCCCCCTGCTTTGCTGCCCGGTAAAGCGGTTCATGGTCATGTAGACGCAAGTCGTTGCGATACCAAAGCAAAATGCGCATGGGCCGTTAGGAAGGAGCGGGGTGAGAACGCCAGAAAGGGCTAAAACCTCTACCGAAGGGAAAAATCCTCAGGTACTGTAAATGATTGTAAACAAATATTCTCAGGAATCAGGTCATTATGGCGATTACCGTAGGCGATACGGCTCCTGACTTTACGCTGACCTCTCAGAAGGGTGAGGCTGTTGCGCTCAGCAGCTTTCGAGGGGTTAAAAGTGTAGTGCTGTACTTTTACCCGAAAGACGACACTCCCGGCTGCACGGTCGAATCCTGCACGTTCCGCGACAGCTATGAAGATTTCCAAACAGCGGGGGCTGAGGTGATTGGGGTCAGCAGCGACTCCTCAGACTCGCACCAAAAGTTTGCCAATAAGCACAATCTGCCCTTTACGCTGCTCAGCGATGAGGGTGCGCAGGTGCGCAAGCTCTATGGCGTACCGGCCACGCTCGGGCTGCTGCCGGGTCGGGTCACCTATGTTATTGACAAAGATGGGGTCGTGCGCCACGTCTTCAACTCCCAGTTCAACCCCAAAGCTCATGTGCAGGAGGCGCTAGGGGTCCTTCAGCAGATTTAGGAGGCCGTTAAGATGGGAAAGCGCGCTCAGACCCTTTGAGAGGCGCTTTTCCCTTTTCTGGCGGTGGCAAACGCTATGGGTGATAGAGATCGGTTCGTTCAGGCGCTGGAGGATGCGATCGCACCGCTCTATTACCCCAGCGAAACTGATGCTTCCCTTGGCGTCACCGTTTGGGAGACGCCCGTGCTCAATCTAGAGGCCCTTCGACAGGTGCTCAACCTGCCTGCCGAAACCTCTATCGAAGAGCGCTCCGCCAACGCCTTTTTTGACCGGGTGACTTGCGATTTGCCTGAAGGCGGCTACTGCGCCTGGCACGGCGCCGATGCGGAGGCTTTAGCCAACCAGTACCGAACTCTGCGCGACTTAATGCAGAGCCACCTGGAGCATCTTACCTTTTACCGGGTCGGCCAGATCGAGGTAGCCGCATATGTAGTTGGTCGGTACGACGAAGCGACCTGGATTGGCATCGCTACCGAGCTGATTGAAACGTAGTCAATGACAGGTTAATGGCAGGCCAAAAGTTGGAGACGAAGCCTAGCCAGAAACCGAATGAAGTCAGGACAGCAAGCTCCACTCATCCGGCAGCAGCGCGACCACAATATCGGTATCGATTACCTGTACTAGCCAGTAGCCAGTGGTTTTGCCGTCGCGCTCCAACTCTGGGCTTAGGATGACTCCGGTTTCTCCAGAAACGTAGTCTGGATACTGAATTTTGACTTTAAGACCTTTCTCAAACGTTCTGAAGAGCAAAGCTGCACCCGTTTTACAAAACTAGTGATTGAAACTGAGAAGCTGCACTAAGGATAGCTACCAGAAATACCCCAGAAATCAGCTACTCCTGCCTGAAGCTGTGGGCCCTTCTGAAGCAGCCAGGTAAACAACAGATTAACACCGGTTCTACAGTGCTCAATTCCTACTCAATTAATTCCATTAATTTCATTCAAGTTCATCCTTATTTCAAGATGCAGGCTGTCTCAGCATTAAAAAAAGTACCCTAAGTGAGAAATAGCTATAACGCCTTGAGGTGCAAATTCTACCCGTAGAGTTATTTACCTGAGAAGAGCTAGGCACTTCATAAGGATGGCGATACCCTAGCGGTGAAGCCAGCACAAGAATCAGGTCAATGGACATTCAAACGCCAGATTGGGTCAAGAACGCCGTTTTTTACCAGATATTTCCTGATCGATTTGCCCGTACTCAGCGCCAGGTTAACGATCCTGCTATGGCGGTGCCGCTGGAGGAGTGGGAGTCCCTACCGACCCCTTTTGGCTACAAGGGCGGCAACCTTTGGGGGGTAATTGACAAGCTGGATTACCTTCAGGATTTAGGCATTAACGCTATCTATTTCACGCCTATATTTCAGTCGGCTAGTAACCACCGCTACCATACTCACGACTACTACCGGATTGACCCACTTTTGGGAGGAGATACCGCTTTCTATGCGTTGCTGGAAGCTGCCCATCAACGCGATATACGGGTGGTTTTAGATGGAGTCTTTAACCACAGCAGTCGAGGCTTCTTCTACTTCAACGACATCTTGGAAAATGGCCCCCATTCCCCCTGGCTGGACTGGTTTAAGGTCGAGGGCTGGCCGCTGTCTGCCTATGATGGCGCGCAGCCCGCTAACTATCTAGGCTGGGTGGGCAACCGCGCTCTGCCAACGTTTAACCACGACAACCCCAATGCCCGGGAGTACATTATGCGGGTGGGGGAGTACTGGATTAAGCAGGGTATTGATGGCTGGCGGCTGGATGTGCCCTTCGAGATTAAGACTGAGGGATTTTGGCAGGAGTTTCGCGATCGCATCAAAGCCATTAACCCAGAGGCCTACATTGTGGGCGAGGTCTGGCAAGATGCCCGATTCTGGCTCGACGGCACTCAGTTTGACGGGGTAATGAACTACTTGTTTACCGGCCCTACGATTGCTTTTACCGCTAAAGACCGTGTGGCGCTGCCCCTAGTAGAGGAACCCCACTACTTCCCCTACCCGGCTCTGGACGCGGCAGAATACGCCAGCAAGATTCAAGACCTACTGGATCTCTATGATTGGGAGATTCACCAAGCTCAGCTCAATATTCTCTCTAGCCACGACACGGCTCGCATCTTAAGCGTAGTGAGCGATGACGAAGACAGTATGGCCCTGGCCGTGCTGCTGCAAATGACCTTTCCGGGTGCCCCTAGTGTCTACTACGGCGATGAGGTCGGCCTGGCAGGTGGGCTAGATCCGGACTCTCGTCGCGTGTTTCCCACTGAGGAGCGGTGGAATCACACTCTGCTGAAGCTACACAAGGATCTGATTGCGCTGCGCCACGCCCGGCCTGCCTTGAGAACAGGTCAGTACCAGTGCGTTTGGGCCCAGGGGGAGGTGTATGCTCACACGCGAACGCTGGGCGAGGAGACGGTGCTGGTGGTGGTCAACACGGGAAGTGAGAACGCAGAGGCATCGCTAGAGCTGCCCCAGGCATCATCCTGGCAGCGGTTGTTTGCCTATAGAGATGCTGACTATCGCTGGATGGACGAGTCTAGCTCGCTGATGGTCAAGCTGCCTGCCCGCTCTGGATTAGTTCTCGGCTAGCAGCTTTTAGAGGCCATTTAGAAAGCCCCGAAAGACGCGATTTGTGTCTTTCGGGGCTTTCTAAATGGCGACAAGCAGCGCTGTCTAAAGCTGCTTTCAAAGAGATGCAACACGCCTAAGAACTGGTTTTGCCCCCTGGCTCTCTGGTGTGCGGGTGAGGGGGCAAAAACCGCTATCAGT
>DATNQE010000589.1:0-2109 GCA_036702895.1 Trichocoleus sp.
AGTACTCAGGGTCGAGGGCGTGCTCAGCGTCGACAAAGGCTGCGGTGCCCCCAGCTTTTTGGACTTCTGCGATCGCATGGAGCGCCAGCGTCGTCTTGCCCGAGCTTTCCGGGCCGTAAATCTCGATCACGCGGCCTTTAGGCAACCCACCCCCCAGCGCCAGATCCAGCGTCAGCGCTCCGGTGGGAATGGTTTCTACCTTCATCCGGCCTGCGTCGCCCAGGCGCATGATTGAGCCTTTGCCAAAGTTGCGCTCAATCTGGTTCAGTACCAGGCTGAGCGCCTTCTGTTTGTCGGAGTTATCCGATGAAGCCTTAGCCATGCGCCTCTCACTCAAAAATCAGCAGCAAAAAGATTAACAGTTAACGAAGTCGCCCAGCAGGGGCTTTCTTCAGGGGGCGTGTCCAAAAATTGTGGTAAACAGCCCTGTGACTCAACGTGTCTAAGCAAACCATTCAGGTGTTAGTCTACCGGGAAAACCTGCCTGTGGATGGTTAACTTTCCATACAAATGTACTAAATCAGTATAGTCTTATTCAAGGGGTTTAGGGCGTTTTGTTCGAGATAGAGCAGCCCTCGTCGGATTTCCTAGGGCAGGCGCCTAAGAAGCCTCTCACGCAGGAATTTGTCTTGCTCAAGCTATCTTGTTTCTAGCTATCCCAGTTTTCCCTTATCCCCGAGCCTTCTCCCTAAAGAGAAGGGCGTTAGGAGGTTCGTCGTCCCGCCCGGGGGAGACAGTGAGGGCCCTCTAGACGCGCTCATGCCTGTTACAGCAGTGCCCTCAGTTCTACCTATCCCAGTTTCTAGCCACTCAGTTTCTAGCTGTATGGATGCTTTTGCCGCCAACCTCTCGATTTCGTCCTATGCGCTTAGCGTTGCGGGCCTAACCGAGTACATCAAAGCTGTTCTGGAGGACGATCGCACCCTGCGGCAGGTATGGGTCGTGGGGGAAGTCTCGAGCGTTAAGCACCACTCCAGCGGGCTGTTTTTTACCCTGCAGGATGAAGAGGGCACCGCCGCTATCAACTGCGTGGTCTGGCGCAGCCAGCTGCCCAAGCTCGCTAACCAGCCGGAAGTGGGAGCACAGATTACAGTTTTAGGCAGCGTGCGGGTGTACCCACAGCGCAGCAACTACCAGCTCACGGTGTGGCAAGTGCTGCCCACTGGCGACGGTTTGCGGGCCCTGCGAATGCGGCAACTGCGTCAGCGCCTGGCTGCTGAAGGACTGTTTGATGAGGAGCGCAAGCGGCCCCTGCCTCTCTACCCCAGAGCTTTGGCCGTGGTCACCTCACCTCAAGCGGCGGCCTGGGGCGACATTCAGCGCACCCTGCGGCAGCATCATCCTGGCTTGCCAGTCATTTTCTCTCCCGCCACGGTGCAGGGTGAGCAGGCCCCAGCCTCGATTGCGCGAGCCCTTTATCGAGCGGCTACTGATGGCCGGGCCGATGTGCTGATTCTCTCCCGTGGGGGCGGTGCTACCGAAGATTTGGACTGCTTCAACGACGAGCGGGTCGTGCGGGCTGTGGCTGACTGTCCCATCCCGGTTGTTACAGGCATCGGGCACGAGCGGGATGAGGCTCTGGCAGATTTGGCGGCAGATGTGTGTGCCCATACGCCCACAGCGGCGGTTGTGGCGGCGGTGCCGGCTTTAGAAACCTGGATGGCTGACCATCAGGAGCGCCAGCATCGGCTCATTCTGCATTTGCAGGAGAGGCTGTACGAGGCCGATTTGCTCGTTGGAGAACTGCGGCAGCGCCTGCAGCGTCTGCGGCTTGATCGGCAACTACAGCAGGAGCAGGCTTATTTACAGCAGCTTCGGGGACGGCTGGGGCGAGCAGTGCAGTTTCGGCTGCGGCAGGCCGAGGAGCGCTGCGTTGCTTTGCAGGAGCAGCTGGCTACGCTGGATCCGGCTTCAGTGCTGCGGCGGGGGTATGCCTTGGTGCGCCAGGAGCAGGGCCGAGCGGCTACTCGGGCGGCTGATTTGCGGCTAGGGGAGGAACTCCATATCCAGCTGGCGGAAGGCAGCATCACCGCACAGGTTACGGGAATAGATCCTGGTGCTGCGGCAAGTCCTAAACCTCAATCACCCCCGCTTCTCGAAGGTTAGCCA
>DATNQE010000619.1:0-2019 GCA_036702895.1 Trichocoleus sp.
CATTACCGAGGGAGGCTACTACGTCGTTGAGGGCAGCGGTGAGTTTGATGTGGAGCACCCCATCATTCAGCACGACCTGCAGCACCCCAATGAACCCTTTGGCATTTACGGCTTCTTAGCCGCAGCCCTGGAGCAGCGGCGGCAGCAGGGCCTGCCGCCCTTTACCGTGCTGTCCTGCGACAACATTCAGGGCAATGGTCAGATGGTGAGTAAAATGCTGACCACCTTTGCCGAACTGCAAAACCCTGACCTGGGCCGCTGGATTGCTGAGCACGTAGCTTTTCCTAACAGCATGGTCGATCGCATTACCCCGGCCACGACCCCGGCCGATAGGGAGATGGTGGCCGACCAGTTTGAGATCGACGATGCCTGGCCGGTGGTGGCCGAGCCCTTTTTGCAGTGGGTAGTGGAAGACCATTTCTCGGCGGGCCGACCCGACTTGGAATCGGTTGGGGTGCAGATGACCGATAACGTGCATCCCTACGAGATGATGAAGATCCGGCTGCTCAACACTAGCCACCTGCTGCTGGGCTACCTGGGCTCGTTGATGGGCTATACCTACGCCCACGAAGCGATGGCCGACGACCTGATTCGGCAGGCGATTGAGCGCTTGATGGATGAGGTCACCTCCACGCTCCAGCCGGTGCCGGGAATCGACATCACAGAGTATAAGCACACGCTGGTCGAGCGGTTTTCTAATCCAAAAATTCGCGATCAGCTGGCCCGGCTTTGCCTCAACAGCTCGGCTAAGCTGCCCAAGTGGGTGCTTGGCTCTGTGCGCGATAAGCTGCAGCAAAGTGGCCCGATTGACTATATGAGCCTCACGATTGCGGCCTGGTTCCGCTATCTCAAGGGTCAAGATGATCAGGGGAGGCCCCTGCCAATAGAGGATCCGATGGCAGACGTGCTAACAGAGCGGGCTCAAGCAGGTGGTGCCGATCCCTCTCCGCTGCTTAGTCTGACAGAAATATTCGGCGATCTGCCGCAAAACAGTCGCTTTGTGGAGACGGTGACAACCTACCTAAACCAGCTGTATGGGTCAGGCGCTAAGGGCGTATTAACGCAGCTCCTTAAGGACGCCTAACAACATAGCTGGGTGATTTTGTAGGGAGCAACGCAAGCTGGCTGCGCTATTGATTGGGGTTAGGGCGCGTGAAGTCTTAGACTTGAGCGCTCAAGGACCTGATTCAGCCGGTCGGCTTGCTTTTTTGTTCAGGTGCCAGGGGGCAAACCAGCTTTGGAAGGTGGCGGCTGGTGCTGAGCTGATTGTGCGATCGCACCTTAGGCCACCCTTCAACCACCACAACCGTCGACCCAAGCGCGCTGAGTTCATAACTTAGTCAAAGCACTCTGCCCTTGCCAGTCACCGGTCAAAGGGTAAATTTTGTGTGTTTATCTTTATTGCTGATGATGCAGTATGAATAATGCCTCCCAAAATTGGGGGAAGATTAAAGTCCCCCAGAAGATAGCCTCGGGGCATGCAAGGAAGGGCCGACGTGATTCGCAAGGGTGCTGTATCCCTAGGAAAACCGCTGTAAATCGAGCGTTTCACCGTTGGCAGACCTCGCGACTGTTGACCCTCCCATCGCTCTATCTGAATGAACGACTTCAGAGATCCTATTCATTTGCAGCTTGAGGATGGCAGCGAGCTCCGTCAGCACGCGCTGGAGCTGGAGCGATCTAATCATCAGCATCAGCAACAGATAGAGCAATTGCAGCAGCAGCTCGCTCAGGAAAGGGCCGCCCGCCAGCAGGCTGAGGAGCGCCTACAGCTCACCCTGTTTTCAGCTCAAACGGTTGCCTGGGACATGGATCTGGTCGCCAGTTGGGTAAGCTGTTCGCCCAACGCGTTGGCGATGTGGGGGCTTCAGGAGGGGCCGAGCGAAGACTTTTTCGCTCTCATTCATCCTGACGATCGCCAGCAGATCAGGGAGGCAGCCCAGCGGGCCCTGGCCGGAGAACTGGCTTACTCCCAGGAATATCGGGTGATTGGACCCGACGGCGCGACGCGCTGGATCA
>DATNQE010000667.1:0-5616 GCA_036702895.1 Trichocoleus sp.
TTATCGCAGGCAACATTCCTTTCCAGGACCTCATTGCGCCGGTCTTGGTATTTCAGCGACTTGAGCAGTTTGACTACGCCGGGGCAACCGTGATTGGCACCGTGCTCCTGCTGATCTCCCTGGTCAGTCTGGTCATGATTAACGTGCTAGAGGCCTTTAGAAGACGCTATGACTAATTCCGCGCACAGCACCGCCGACCTGAGCAACGGCGTGCCCTTTGCCGCTGAGTCGGTGCCCCTGCCCGGCTCGCCTCGCTCAGAAAAAGCCGGGTTCTCCTTCCGCAAGTGGGCATTAATCGCCTTTGTGGTGGGCTATCTCAGCCTGATTCTGTTCATCCCGGCTATCAACGTGTTTGCTCAAGCCTTTAAGGGCGGCTTCAGCGTGTTTTGGCAGGCGATTACGAGCCGCAATTTCATTCACGCTGCACAGCTCACCCTACTAATGGCCGTAACCGCTGTGCCCCTAACAACGATTTTTGGGCTGTGTGCAGCAATTGCGATCGCAAACAAAAACTTCCGTGGTCGCACTCTGCTGGTGAGCATCATTGACCTGCCCTTTGCTATTTCCCCGGTTGTCGCCGGTCTAATGATCGTGCTGCTCTACGGCCGCAACGGCTGGTTTGGGCCACTACTAGAGGCCAACAATATTCGCATCATCTTTGCCGCTCCCGGTATGGTGCTAGCCTCCGCCTTTGTCACCATGCCCTTTGTGGCGCGGGAGGTACTGCCCGCTCTAGAGGAAATGGGAACTGACCAGCAGGAAGCCGCCGAAACACTGGGCGCCAGCCGCTGGCAAACCTTTTGGCGAGTAACGCTGCCCTCTATCCGCTGGAGCTTACTCTACGGCGTAATTTTGTGTAATGCCCGGGCAATGGGTGAATTTGGAGCAGTTTCAGTCGTTTCTGGCAACATTGCCGGTAAAACCCAAAGCCTGCCCTTGTTTGTTGAAGAAGCCTACGTGCAGTACAACACCGAAGCCGCCTATGCCGCTGCCGTAGTGCTGGCCCTGCTGGCTGTCGTCACCATCCTCTTCAAGCACATTCTTGAAGCTCGTATTTCCTACAGGCGCTCTAGAGCCCATTAACCAGCTCTCTAGGAGGACCCCATGTCCACTGTTCGCTCGGATCTTAATGTGTTGGCCTCACTGCGGGACGATCAGGAGTCGCTGCGAGTTCGGGTCAAAATTCCTCGGGATCAGCAGGAGCAGCCCGTACTCTCACACCTGATTTCCCATCACGGCATTACGATTACCATTCGCGCTGCCCTCTTGAGTCCCAATGCCCCCGACGATGGCTGGTTCGATTTAGAGCTCCAAGGCAAGCCGGTCAACATTCGCAGCGCTGTTGAAACCTTAAGCAATCTGGGGGCTGACCTTTGGCCTTGGCCGGGTGAGCCATCTCTGTAAGCGAGTTCAGCCGCGCATCCGTCATTTTTACGCTGGGTTGAGAATCTGTACGTTAAACTGATGGAATGGGTGAGCTTCGGCCCATCCATTCCCGTTTCTAGAAATTTCGGAAAGTGGGTCGGCACCCACTTTTTTTATTGGTTATTTTTGATTGGTTCTCTAGCCCATGACCCATCCTCTGGTTCCCCAAATTATTGATCTAGCGACCCCAATCGCTGACCGATTGGGGCTAGAAGTTGCTGGCGCGGTGTTTCAAACCAATCAGTCTCCGCCTGTACTGCGGGTAGATGTGCGCAACCCCAACGGCGACACGGGTCTAGACGACTGTGAGCGCATGAGCCAGGCTCTGGAGGCTGCCTTAGATAGCAGCGACATTCTGCCTTCTGCCTACGTTCTAGAGGTTTCTAGCCCCGGCATTTCTACAGAGCTGGTAAGCGATCGCGACTTCACCGTTTTCAAAGGCTTCATGGTTGAAG
This sequence comes from Trichocoleus sp., assembly GCA_036702895.1. Lineage (GTDB taxonomy): Bacteria > Cyanobacteriota > Cyanobacteriia > Phormidesmidales > Phormidesmidaceae > JACVSF01. Next base: position 1,881 of record DATNQE010000667.1, read on the forward strand.
TTCAACTTACCGAGCCCCACAAAGGCAAGCAGTCTTGGGTTGGCCAGCTCGTTCGCCGGGACGAAACGGCTATTCACCTCAGCCAGAAGGGCAAAGCTGTTCATCTTCCCAGGGAGTTAGTCACCACCGTACAGCTCAGCAACCAGTCCCCTGACTAACCCAACTTTTACCCACTTAAATAGCCCTGTCCCTCACCTGGGGTGACCACTCGTCATCCCACCCACCCTATTCCCTTCCTCTTTTTGTCCCCCAGCTGGAGATTTCGCAGCCTATGTCCTTGGTCAATCTGCCCAACCTTGAAGAACTCATCGAACACATCAGCCGGGAGCGCAACCTGCCCAAGCACGCAGTTGAGAATGCGCTCCGCGAAGCCTTGCTGAAGGGATACGAGCGCTACCGCCGCACTCAGCAGATTGGGGGCCATTTCGACGAAACCTACTTTGATAACTTCGATATTGAGCTGGATGTAGACGAATACGGTGAGCAAGGCTTTCGGGTGCTGGCCACCAAAACCATCGTGGAAGAAGTTACCAGCCAGGATCACCAGATCGCGCTTGAAGAAGTGCGAGAAGTCGCCCCCGAAGCTCAAACTGGCGACACGGTGGTCCTTGACGTCACTCCCGACCAGCGGGAGTTTGGTCGCATGGCTGCGATTCAGACCAAACAAGTACTGGCCCAGAAGCTGCGGGACCAGCAGCGCAAGCTAGTGCAGGAGGAGTTCCAGGAACTAGAAGGCAGTGTGCTCAATGCTCGGGTGCTGCGGTTTGAGCGGCAGTCCGTCATCATGGCTGTTCAGAGCGGGCCGGGCCAACCTGATGTCGAAGCTGAACTGCTCAAGCGTGACCAACTCCCCAACGACAACTACCGCGCCAACGCCACCTTCCGAGTTGCCCTTAAGCGAGTTTCAGAGGGTTCCCATCGCGGTCCCCAACTTCTAGTTTCGCGGGCAGATGCTGGGCTCGTCGTTGAGCTATTTTCCAACGAAGTACCCGAAATTGAAGACGAAATCGTCCGCATTGTGGCAGTCGCCAGGGAAGCTAATCCCCCATCACGCTCCGTCGGCCCCCGCACCAAAATTGCCGTTGACACTTTAGAGCGCGATGTCGATCCTGTCGGAGCCTGCATTGGCGCTCGGGGGTCCCGCATTCAGGTCGTTGTAAACGAACTGCGTGGTGAAAAAATTGATGTCATCCGCTGGTCACCTGACCCAGCGACCTACATCGCCAACGCCCTCAGCCCGGCTCGCGTCGACGAGGTGAGACTGGTGAATCCTGATGAGCGCCAGGCCCACGTGCTGGTACCTGAGGATCAACTTAGCCTAGCTATCGGTAAGGAGGGTCAAAACGTCCGCTTGGCTGCCCGCTTGACCGGTTGGAAGATCGACATCAAGGACTCAGCTAAGTACGACTACGCCGAGGAAGATCGCAAGATCGCCGACCTTCAAGCCGCCCGCGAGGCTGCGGAAGCCGCTGCCGCTGCGGAAGCTGCCGCCGCTGCTGCCGCCGAGGAGGAGTTTGAGGAAGAGTTTGACGAGGCTGACTACGAAGAGGAAGATCTGGCCGAAACCGCTGCCCTAGCTACTGAGGTAGGGACCGAACCCACCGATGCCGTAGACGAAGCAGACGAAGCGGATTCTGCGGAGTATGGGGAAGATGCTCCAGAGAGCGTCGCCGCCGATGAGGTCGGTGACGAGTTTGAGGAGGAAGATCTTGATGCAGCTGAGGAGTTTGACTCCGAGGAGTAGGTGTTTTCCCTAGTCCTCCAGTGCATTCCTCCTCAGTCCTAGCCTTTCAGGTCGCTCACCCAAATCCATGCAGCCTAACTACCGCCGCTGTATCAGCTGCCGCAGAGTAGCTCCAAAAGAGGAGTTTTTCCGAGTTGTCCGCGTTTTTCCTAGCCGAGCGGTAAGATTGGATCAGGGCATGGGGCGCTCTGCGTACTTGTGTCCTCGACCAGAGTGCCTTCAAGCTGCCCAGAAAAAGAATCGGTTAGGGCGAGCCCTTAAAGCTGCTGTCTCAGATGAGGTGTATGCAGCGCTGTGGCAGCGATTGCCGCCAGCTTAAATCCAGGGCAGGCAAAAATCGGGGCCTTTTCGTGAGGCAACCTAGTGAAGCGTTGAGTAAGGGGCCTTTAAGCGGGTACCTTGAGGGGAAATACCTAAACCGGGGAAAGTTTGGATTGGGGAACTTTACGTCAGAGAACTGGGAGTGCACTCTACACAAATCGGGGTGGGTCTCCAGTGCTCTTCTACAATCCGTAGGGAAATCCGTAGGAAATTTAATCCCATCTTAAAGGGAATACCCCTGCCCGCCCCTGCAAAGGTCGGGTTAAATTGTTTAGACTGATACAGGATCATCAGGTGCGGCCATCGGTGCGCACCTGCTCCGACGGCTGTCACTGCCAAAGTTAGTTGATGTAGTTTGTTGAGCACAAACAGGTTGGTCCTATGAAATAACCGGGTTTAAGAAGAGGGAGAAGTGGATGAACAGCGGCAAAGTCAGAATTTACGAGCTATCTCGGGAACTCAATTTGGAAAATAAAGATATCTTGGCTATTTGCGATCGCCTCAATGTTGCCGTAAAGAGCCATAGCAGTACAATCACAGAGGATGAAGCGGAGCAAATCCGCACTGCTGCTAAGCAAGCCCGCACCAGTTCAGGTACGAACGGAGCATCCAAACCCCGCCCTACTCTTAACCCAAAGAATGGTGGACAACCGGTTGTGCACAAACAGCAAATTTTAGAGATTCGACGGCATCGCCCCCCTGTCAAACCCAATAGACCTCCCGAGGCGCCCGCTGCCGAAGCACCTGAGCGCCCCAATCCACCCCAAGAGCAACCGGCAGTGCGGCCAGTAGCCAGCGGTGGATTGGTCAGGCCGCCTGTGCGTCGGGCAGAAACACCTGTAGCTCGGGAGAGCCAAGAAATTGAGGCGCCCCCCAGCATCCCTGAGTCTCCTGAGCCTCAACAAGCCCCAGTTGCTGAGGCTCAGGCGCCCCGGCCTGTGGCTAGCGCGCCTGCGGCGACCCCCCGACCTAGCAAGCCTCGGCCCGAACTGGTTGGACCACCGTCACGTCCCAGCCGTCCTGCCCGAGACGGTGCAGCCTCTCCCAGCAGACCCGTCATCAAACAGGGCTCTGATGCCCCAACTGAAGAGCGAGAGTCGCGCATTTTAGAGGTGCGCCGCCCGGTTCCCATTCGGGAGGTTGACGAGCAAGATACTACTCCTGTCCTTAAGCCCAAGCCCAGGCTGCGTCGCGATCGCACCGAAGGCGAAACGACCGAGCCCGCAGCCAGACAGACCCAGGCCGACGTGGGCGGTGGTATGCCGATTGGGGTTGAAGGCGATTTGGGCGATTCGCTACGTCGACCCTCTCCTCCTCGTCATAAGCGCAAAGAGCGCGAGGATGAGGACGACGATCAGGAAATGCGCAAAACCGGCAAGACCACCAAGGCGAAGCGCCGTGGGCCTCTGCTGGATGACGAGGACGAGGATTTTGAGGAAATCATTGACGGGGACGATGAGCTCTCTGGAAGCGATCCATCATCCCTCAGCGTGTCCCTAGCGCGTCCGCCCAAACCCAAGAAACAGGGCGGCACAGCCAAGCCTACTGCGCCAACTGTACGTAGCCACAAACCTAGCGGCAGAGAAAATGCTCGGGCTCGCCGGGAGCGTCGCGAGCAGGCGAACAAGCAGGAGCGGCCCGAACTTCTAGTTCTAACAGAAGGCCTAACCG
>DATNQE010000305.1:0-7054 GCA_036702895.1 Trichocoleus sp.
GCCGTCTTCGGTTTTAACCACATCAATTCGAGTTTCGAAGGCTTCGCGGAAGTGGGGGATGTGGGTGACTGTGAGAATGCAGGCAAAATCAGATGCGATCGCGCTGATAGCTGAAATGAGATTTTGGCATCCTTCTAAGTCCTGGGTGCCAAACCCCTCGTCGATAATCAGCATTTGCAGCGGCATTCCAGAGCGCTGGGCCAGCAGCCGAGCTAGAGCTAAACGAATGGCAAAGTTGACCCGGAACGCTTCGCCGCCGGAATAGGTTTCGTAGGGGCGGGTGCCGCGCGTATCGGCAATGAGAATATCTAGGGTATCGATCAGCTTGTCCTGGCGACGGCTGGCTCGTTGGGTGACAAACTGCACGTGCAGCTGGTTGCTGCTAAGACGGCTTAGTAGGTGGTTGGTCTCGGCCTCCAGCTGGGGCAGCAGATTCTCGATCATCAGCGCCTGAATACCGTTACGGCCAAAGGCGTAGGCGAGCTCCTGATAGATTCGCACCTGCTGTTGAGCGGTCTGCAGACTCTGTTCCTGGCTCAGCAGTTGAGCCTGCAGCTGATCGAGCTGCTGCAGCTGCTGCTGTAGGGCACCCAACTGAGCCAGGGTGTAGTCCCTCTGCACCTGCTGGGCCTGCAGCTGGCCTTCTAGCTCCTGAGTTTGAGTTTGCGGGTCCGGGGTTTGGGCCAGTGAGGCTTCGATTTGGGCGATCTGCTGAGCTAATACTTTCAGCTCCTGGCAGCGGGTCTGAATGAGCTCCGTGAGATCGGCTACTCGCTGAGCCAAATCAGGCTGCTGCTGGCGAGCTTGCTCGAGCTCCTGCAGCCGCAGCTGCCACGGTTGAAGCGCTTGAATCTCTAGCCGCAACTTTTGATGGGCTTCGAAGGAATAACCGCTGGCAGTGAGCTGCTGCTCAAGATCTGCGATCGCATGCCGCAACGAGGACTGTTCTAGCGCTTCTAGCTCGGTTTCTACAGCTTTAATTTGGGTCTCTAGGGCAGGCTGTTGGGCCAACAGGCGCTGACGCCGTCGCAGCGTCTGGTCAATCTCTGCCTGCTTGATCTCGGCCCACCGCAACCGGTCAACCTGCCCCCGAGCCAAAGCGTGGTCTCGGTCGTCGTACCGCAGCTGCGCCAGCGTCCCATCGATCTGCGCCAGCTCCTGCTGCACGTCTAGAGCAAACTGGTTGTCGTGGAGGCAGTGCTCTAGCTGCTGGCGCTCGGCCTCTAGCTGCTGCAGGCGGCTCCGAACGTCGGCACTGGAGCTCAGCTGGGCCTCTAGATGACCGCGCTGCTGCAGGGTCGGGCTGTAGCGGTCCAGCTCAGCCTCAAGATCTCGGTATTCCTGGCGCAGCACCTGAATTTCCCGCTCCGAGGTCGTGAGCTGCTCACGGATGACCCAAAGCTGATCCTGCAAATCTTGCTGCTGGACTCGCTGCCGCTCTAGCACCAGCTGCCAGTGATGCTGATCGAGGGGGCGATCACATAGGGGACAGAGGGCGTTGGGTTCGGAGAGTAGGCGAATCTTTTGGTCGACCTGAGCAAGCTGGGCCTCATAGGTGCGCTGGTTAGCCTGCAGGCGTTCCATGAAGCTGCGCCGCTCTAGGCCTTTTTCTCGCACTAGAGCCTGGTAGGCCCGCCGCTTTTCCAGGTGCTCCAGAGTCTGAGCCACCTCCATTACGGCCTGCATTAGGCGGGGCTGCTTAGACTGCTGCTGGAGGAGCTGCTGCTCAGAGGCACACAGTTCCTCTAAGCGGGTATTGAGCCGGGTCTGAGTACGCTCCAGCTCGCTCTGTAAAGTTTGCCGCCGCTGCAGCAGGGGCGCTACCTGAAGCTGCAAGTCATCGAGATGGTGCAGCCGCTCTTTGGCTCCCTTGAGCTGCTCTAGCGCCTGCTGCACGTTTACTGCTTTAGCTAGAACAGGGCCGCACTCCTGTAGCTGCTCCGTTAAGACGCTCTGCTGATGCTGCAGCTGGCGTAGCCGGTCGCTAAGCTGACGCTGCTGCTTTTGGTACTGCTGATCAAGCTGGGTGTGCTTTTGCTGAAGCTCCTGGTATTGCTGAAACTGGGCCGACAGCACCTGGTCCTGGGCCTGCAGCTGCGCCAAACGCTGTGTGTAAACTGCGATCGCATCGGCCTGTCCTAACACTTCGTCGATCCGCTGGAGCTGCTCCGTCAGGCGGGTATGTTCGGTTTGTAGGCGGTCTAGCCCCTGCTGCAGATGGCCCTGCTGCTGACGCTGCAGCTGCAGCTGCTGGTGCCAGATCTGGCGCTGCTGGCCCTGGCTGTGCAGCTGCTCGAGGCGCTGCTGTAGGCTTTGCTGGCCCTGGTTCAAATTGTCTAAAAGCGTTTTCAGGCTCTGGTGGCTTTGGGCAACCTGGCTGCGCAGCAGCAGCTGAGCTTCGAGGTCGGTCTTTTGAGCTCTTAGCACGTCGATGTGGGCCTTGCCCTGCCGCATCCGCTCCTTGGCGCGCTCGGCCAGCTCGTCGTACTGCTCTAGCTTTAGCAGATCGGCCAAAATCTGTTTGCGATCGCTTGGGCGCTTGAGCATAAACTCATCGGCACGGCCCTGACGCAAGTAGGCTGAGTTGACGAACGTATCGTAGTCCAGCTTAAGGTGCTGGCAAATGAGCTGCTGAGTGGCGCGTATACCCCGTAGGGTCAGCACGCTAAACCCAGATTCCGTCTGCACCTGAAACTCTAGCGCGCTGGCCTGATTACGGCGGCGAGTGCGCAAGATGCGGTAGATTTGCCGGTTATGCTCAAAGGTAAAATCAACCCGTGCCTCTAGCTCCCCCAGGTGGATCACGTCGTCTTCGGAGGCCGCGCGGCTATGGCCCCAAACAGCCCAGGCAATGGCCTCTAGCAAAGAAGACTTACCGGCTCCATTGGGCCCAGAAATACACGCTACGTGCAGACCCTTAAAGTCGAGGGTGGCATCTCGATAGCTGAGAAAATTTTTGAGAGTTAACTGCCTGGGGATCATGAATAAGTGGCAACCACTTACTCATTACCATAACAGTACATTCGATCTCGAAGTACACCTGATCGGCAATACGCCTGATCTTCTGATGGGTGGGATCAGTTTAAATAAGCTGGGCTGATCGGTATAAATACTTGGACGTGGGGTTCAAGGTGTGGGGTTCAAGGTTCAAGGTTCAGGGTTCAAGGTGCTGCCTTTCCTTTTGCTCATGCAGCTTACCCATTACCCCAGATCCCATGCCCTTACCTTTCACCTTATACCCTATACCCTGCAACCCATACCCCTTCCTCAATACATCGCCTGCATCAACCGTTTACGGTAGGTCATCGTTAAGGGATGGTCGTCGCCTAGCAGCTTAAAGACAGTAATCATCGCTTTGCGACCGCCGTCTTTGCGATAGGTGCGATCGCGTTCTACGAGGGTTAGAAACTTCTCTAAAGCGCCTTCGTAATCGCCTGCAACGGCTGCTTTGCAGGCGGTTTGGTAGGTCTGGTCTAGTGCGGAGGTAGTTTCTGTCAGCATGCCCTGCTTCAGCTCAAGGAGCCCTTGTAGCCCCTCAACCTGGTCGCCGTACTCCCGGTCGTGGGCGATCTGGGCTAAAAACGACCGGGCTGAGTCTATCTGGTCTTGTTGAATGTAGTGCTGGGCGGCTGCCAAAGCTAGAGCGGGGCTGCCGGGAAAGCGCTGGAGCAGGTTGTCAAGAATCTGCCCTGCAGCGGCCGGATCTGGAGCTTGCTCTAGCTGCTCTAAGCCGATGGTTAGGTCCGATTTGAGATGCAGCCGCTCTAAAAAGTCACGGATTTGAGCCTCTGTTAGGACTCCTACAAAGCCTTTGCCGACCTGCCCCTGCATTACCACGCGCACATCAGGAACCCCTTCTACCTGGTAGGTTCCGGCGAGTTCCGGGTTCTGGTCAATGTCTACTTTAGCCAGCACAAAGTCGTATTCCAACGCCAGCTTTTCCAGCACCGGCTTGAGCATTTTGCAGGGGCCGCACCACTGGGCAAAAAAATCGATTAGCACTGGTTTTTGAAATGACGGCTCGAGCACGGCCGTTTCAAACGTTTCGGCGGTTACGTCTACTGATAGCCCCATCGCTATACCCTCTAGCAAAACACCCAATCAGCGAAACACTAAATCGTAGAGGGAGAGCAAAATCTCGACCACGATTAGAATTACGACATATAGCTCCAAGCGTAGACCCGTTTTTTGCTGCTGCAAGTCTAGCGCCGTTTCGGCCGTGCGAGTGACTAGCTCTAGCTTGCGCTCCAGGGCCGAGTGGCGCTCTCGAATTTCGTACTCATCTTCTAAACGCGAGTAGAGCCGGTCTAGATCGGGGTACTCCCAGAGCAGCTCTGGTTTATCGATAATTTCGACTCGACCAACAATCTTGTGCTGAATCATCAGGGCGTTGCCGATTTGTTTGAGCAACACAGCGCCCTGCTGGCGGCTTTGGTTGAGGTTTTGCAAACTAGCAGCAAAGGGCTCAATCTGGTCAAAAACCTGGGCAGCACCCGCCTCGTACTGAGCTAACACAACGCTCTTGGCTAAGACCTCGGCTACAATCTGCAGGCCAGGAATATCAAATGAAGAGACTAAAATAATGCCGTCTTCCACCTTGCCCATGTTGACTGGCGTTCGCTGAATTACAGCATCTTCAGTTTCTGGGTTTTCAAAAGGTCCCGAGATCAGCGCCTGAATATCTTGCAGGAACTTAGCCTGTTCTACCGCTGGCAGCCCAAATAAAATGGCGGCTCCATAGTTAAACAGCACTGCACAGCCGCTGCTGCCGGCCTCTACCATTAGGGGCGAGACGGCCAGGGGTCCTGCCTTGGAGAAGGGCCGCAAATCAATGCTCTGGCCCAGAAATAGAGCCTGAACTTTGACGGTTTCCTGATCGGCAAACGGCAGTTTGGACATAGGGGCGTGGACCTTGAGAGAATTAGAAAGGCTGGGGCAGCAGCAAAATCAGCCTTAGGGGTTGGCAGAAACGCTCTAGAGAACCTCGTAAAGCGGCAAATTCAGTAGAATAATCATCTTTCACCGGTCATTTTTCTTTCGCTGAGGCAGCAGTTTATGAAGCGCGTGCTGTTCATCCTGGGGGTATTGGAAGACGACGATGTCGATTGGCTCGTTGCCGCTGGCAAGCGGCTCGCTCTGCCTGAGGGCGAGGTGCTCATTCAGGAAGGACAGCCAACAGATGCGATCTATCTGCTTCTGGATGGTACTTTACACGTTACCGTAGCGGCTCTCAAGGAGCAGGTTATGGCTGAGCTTTTTAGCGGTGAGGTGGTCGGGGAGATGTCTTTTGTCGATACTCAACCCCCGTCTGCAACGGTCGCGGCAGCTCAGCCGTCGGTGGTGCTGGCAATTCCGGCGTCGGCGCTACAGCAAAAGCTAAGCACAGACCCTGCCTTTGCCTCTCGTTTTTATAAAGCGCTGGCTATCTTGCTCTCTAGCCGCCTGCGCAGCACCGTGAAGCATCTTGAGGGAGAACATTGGCGACCTATTGCGATCGCACAAGAAGCGGTTCTAGATGAGCTGGCCGACGTAATTTCAGTGGGTGGCATTCGCTTTGACTGGATGCTGCGACGGCTGCGCGATCTGCAGGCGGATCCTTGGAGCGAACTAGAACCCAATCGAGGCGGCAACAGTGGTTGATTGGGGTGGCTGATCGGGGTATTAAAAGGTTAAATTCGACTAAGCCGATAAAGTCCCCAGCAGTATCGGTCGGTTAAACCAGCAGATGAACCTGTTCTAGCTCTGGGAATACTCTCTAATCGGTAGGGTCAACTGAGAGCAGCCAACAACGCTGTTCAACAATTATTGACTCACTTCGCGGAGAATGTGGAGTTAGACTAAGTGGGGATCTGGGTTGGGACCTGGCAATTCCAGCCACTGATCCTGCACCGATCCTGAAATTCGGCGTCCTAGCATGAACCTAAATTCAAAACTCAGCAGCATCTTAATTGTCGAAGACAGCAAGGGACGGCGAGAGATTGTCCTAGACAGTTCCGTTTACTCCATTGGGCGCGACCCCAAGTGCGACATCCGGCTTTCCTCTCAGTTTGTCTCCAGACATCACGCTACCCTGGTACAGCTGCCTCGGGACGACGACAGCTATTACTACCGAATTGTAGACGGCAACTTAAAGGGCAAACCCAGCGCTAACGGCATGTTGATTAACGGGCGCAAGCTACAGGCCCATGATCTCAAGAATGAGGATGAGATTGTCTTTGGTCCCCAAGCTAGAGCAATTTACTATCAGCTGAAGCGCGATAGCCTTGCTACTCTGCCACCGGATGAATTTGATATCACGCTGATTAGCCCCAATATGGTGGAAGAGGCCGACGAAGAAGTCGAACTCGAGGATTTGGACAACTAGTTCCTACTAGCAGCTTTGGCATCAACAGCAGCGGTTTTGTTTGCGTGTGCTCCTCAAGCATCTTGCCCCCGTTGAGAGGCACTTGAGTTAAGAGGCGCTAGGGACTCAAAGGATTGCCTTAAAAGGCAGCAGCACCAATAGCCTCGTTGACTGTAGAGAAGACCCGATGACAGTGGTTATTGAGACTGAGGGCCAGCTCTTCGTTTCTAACCACTAGGTTGACTTTGGCCTGGGAATCTTCTGAGGTAGGTGGGTTAATCAGCACCTCGACAGTCGCCAATTGGTTCATTGAGACCTGCCCCGGTTTTTCCTTGGCAACTAGATAGTCAGTGGTCTCATAGACCATATTGAGGTCACAGGACTTCAGGGTATTCACCAAGAAGTCGCGTAGACCAGAGTTGGATCTGGATACCTTAAAAAAGTTGCTGTAGCGAGCCATGGGAAACACTCAACTATAAGCGACAGCATTTATAAGACTGCACGGGCTTAGAAGCTGTTCCGGAACCTTTTAAACTTTCTCATCTTAGTTCTTGATCCCGGAGTTGCCTGCGACAGGTTTAGAGGCCTCTCTAAACCTGCCGCTAGCGGCTTGCTCGGCAGCGTACCGATCAACCTCCAAAGAAATGAAATCCCACTGGGTGAACTCTAGCCTGGTAAATCCAAGGGAGGTAAATTTAGGGGAAATACGTC
>DATNQE010000700.1:0-2774 GCA_036702895.1 Trichocoleus sp.
AGCGCCGCCCTGCCGCTGGATTTATTCTGGGAGTTCTCTCAAGTCTGGAGCCCAATCTGACCCAGCTTCTTCCCCTTGTGGTGGATCTCAGCAGCAACCCTGATCGTATCGTCGCAGCCCTAGGGCTGAACCTGAGCCCTGACAAAGAGTTAAAAGCTCTAGCTGAAGCTCATCGAATGCTGCCCAGCAGCCGCCAACCCAACGCTGACCTAGTAGCCTCTGTAACCGTTCAAGCGGAGCAAGCAGCGCCAGATCCTACCCCTCCCCTTGATGAAGATTGCTGTGGGGTGCGTGGCAGTGAGGATGATCGGCCCCGTTCCTAGAGGGAATCTAGTCGGAGTCATTTCACCCCTCAAGAATCTCGGCTTGGCTAGGGTCTGAGTTGATGACGGTACACCCGCTGCCCTACACCCCTACTGTTAAGAAACCGCCATGACCCTTGCCAATACTCCGGCTCCTTCCCTCGAATTTGAGTGTGAAACCGGCAATTACCACACCTTTTGTCCCATTAGCTGCGTTGCTTGGCTTTATCAGAAGATTGAAGATAGCTTCTTTCTGGTGATCGGTACCAAGACCTGCGGCTATTTTCTGCAGAATGCAATGGGTGTGATGATCTTTGCAGAACCTCGTTACGCCATGGCAGAACTGGAGGAAGGCGACATTTCTGCCCAGTTGAACGATTACGAGGAACTGAAGCGGCTGTGTGACCAGATTAAGCGCGATCGCAACCCCTCCGTCATCGTCTGGATCGGCACCTGCACCACCGAGATCATCAAAATGGATCTCGAAGGCATTGCCCCCAAGCTCGAAGCTGAAATTGGCATTCCCATCGTGGTAGCGCGGGCCAACGGTCTCGACTACGCTTTCACCCAGGGCGAAGACACGGTGCTGGCCGCCATGGTGCACCGCTGCCCCACCAGCGCCAGCGTCACCACCGAAGCCGAAAAAGAAGAGCGTGGCGGCATCCAAAAGCTGCTCAGCTTTGGCCGCAAGAAGGAAGACACTCCCGTTACGGCAGAGCCGGAGTACAAAGACCACCCGCCCCTGGTGCTGTTTGGCTCAGTGCCCGACCCCATCGTCACCCAAATGACCCTGGAACTGAAGAAGCAGGGCATCAAAGTTGCTGGCTGGCTGCCTGCCAAACGCTACACCGAGCTACCCGTGATTGACGAGGGCTATTACGTCGCGGGCATCAACCCCTTCCTCTCCCGCACCGCCACAGCCCTGATGCGTCGGCGCAAGTGCAAACTCATCGGCGCCCCCTTCCCCATTGGTCCTGATGGCACCCGCGCCTGGATCGAGAAAATCTGCTCTGTGTTCGGCATTGAGCCCCAGGGGCTGGACGAGCGCGAAGCTAAAATTTGGGAATCGCTGGAAGACTACCTGGCCCTGATTCGCGGCAAGTCGGTCTACTTTATGGGCGACAACCTGCTCGAGATCTCCCTGGCCCGCTTCCTCATCCGTTGCGGCATGACCGTTCCCGAAATCGGCATTCCCTACATGGATAAGCGCTACCAGGCAGGCGAACTGGCCCTGCTGGAGAAGACCTGCCAAGACATGGGCACTCCTCTGCCGAAGATCATCGAGAAGCCCGACAACTACAACCAGCTCCAGCGCATTAAGGAAACTCAGCCCGATCTGGTCATCACCGGCATGGCCCACGCCAACCCCCTAGAAGCGCGCGGCATCAATACTAAGTGGTCGGTCGAATTCACCTTCGCCCAAATCCACGGTTTCAGCAACGCCCGCGACATTCTAGAGCTAGTAACCCGCCCCCTACGGCGCAACAACAGCCTCAAGGATCTCGGATGGGACAAGCTGATCAGAGAAGAAGCTAACGTCTAGCCACCAGAAGCCGGGTTTCTTTAGAGAAACCCGGTTTCTTTTCTAAGACCTATTTCTGGTTTCTCAAAATTCGTGCAACGGACACAGCTACATCAGGAAAAGAAACTGGGTGAACTTCGCCGTCGGTAAAAACCTGGCGAGAGGCATAACTTTGATCCAAAGGCTGGGTAAAAACTATTAGCTCCATCTTTCGCAAGTTAACCACCCAGTACTCAGGAATGCCTGCACTAGCGTAGACCTGGGTTTTTAGCTCCAGATCCTTGCTTAAGCTGGCATTGGCAAACTCAATGAGCCAAAAAATGTTTTCAGGGTAAGGATGGTGCTGCCCATACTCGTCATCTAACGGCTGGATAATAGCGACATCTGGCTCAGGCTCGGAATTGTTTTGCAGGGTGATAGGCTTGCCCTCACGGACTTCGACCCGGTCCTTCAGTAGAGAGCGGATGTAGTCTGCTGCCTTAGTACTTAAGTAGGCGTGAGGAATTCCTTCTGGAACCATTTCGACAATATCTCCATTGAGCAGTTCCACCTGGCGGCCTTCTAGCACGCCTGCCTCAATCATCTGGTGGTACTCCTCGATAGACCATTTGGCTAGGGTTACGGTCATCCCAAGACTCTCCTTCTAGCCTCTTTTAAGAACTTTTCACCCATCATAAAAGAAATGCCAAGGGGCAGTACCCCTTGGCGGTGGGTGTTGTGAGGAGTAGAACTTTACTCTTGTGATCAGATTAAAGGGCTAATGTGACAGGCCTGCGACCTGGTTATGACAGGTCTGTGTCATCTCGGCTACAGATTCCCTAGAATCAAACAGCAGCTTCCAGCAGTCTCTTTTCCCCTGTTTATGACCTCCGACACCTCCCAGCCCTTTGAGCAAATCGATGTCGAAGCCTTTGCCCAACGTCTGCAAAGCGATCGCAACACCCTACAGC
>DATNQE010000728.1:0-4894 GCA_036702895.1 Trichocoleus sp.
CATTGTATTCCCTCAGAAGAGACGATAGGGGGCGACGGGCGGCCTGTCAGACAAGGCGAAGGTTAAAGAGACGGAATCATCAGACGAAACATCAGGCCATACAAAATCGCAGCTATTTGACGGCGGGCTTACCGTTCTGAAGCCGTTAATTTTGAGGCCATTATTTCGAGGCTATTTCTCTGAATTAGCCGTCTTGAGTTGATTAGGCTAGGGCCGGACTGTGGGAGCAGCTCCTTAAAAGGACTAAGCGCAAAGCTGTTTTTATAGGAAATTGCTATGGAAAATTATTCTGGGATCGCCAGGTCAATATAGCTAAGCAGTTCTGTCAGGCGCTGAGGATCGGTCAGGTAGAGATAGCCAATTAGCGCCTCGAAACTGGTGGCGTTTTGATAGGTTTGGGGATCAATCCGGCGCGGTCCTCGTGGAGCAGCATTGCGCCCCTTCCTCAGGATATCTTGCTCTGCTGGAGTTAGGTAAGGCTGAATTTGGAAGAGATGATAAGACTGTTGCTCAGCCCGCACCTGGCTAACAACCTTCTGGTGATAGGCCTGGATGCGACAGGGCGGGTTGAGAAAAAAACCCCGAACAAACAGCTCGTATACAGCGTCGCCTACATAGGCTAAAGCAACCGGCGACAGCGCTTGGATTTCGCCGCTAGAGATAGATAGAGGAGATCCCGGTTCCAATAGAGTGCCCCTCAAGCGAACTAACCATTGAAGACTTAGGCCAGTGGGGTCAAAACCTTCGCTCGCCACAACGCCCTCCCATCGTTAGGCGGCTGGCCACTTTCCTCAAGGGGTTGATGAGTTTACTCGACGGCTGCGATCGCATCGTCAACCGAGGCCTGGAGCGAGAGAAATTTCTCTAGGCGCACTAGCTTAACTGTTTGGGTAACGCGGGCGTTGGTTACGACCTGAACGGTTCCCCCTTCGGTCTTCGCTTTTTTCACTAGCTGCACAAGAGCACCTAGACCAGAGCTGTCTACAAAGTCAATGGCAGACAGATCGAGAATAATGTTGCGCGGGCCGTCCTCAACATACTTGTTCATCACCTTCCGGAAGGTGGGCTCCGAGAAGGCGTCTAGGAGACCAGTGAGGCGAAAAATTTGATAGGTTGCCCTGACATCACGGGTGCCTCGTAAGCTTACGGTCAGGGTTAATGGCTCAGCGATAAGAACCTCCTCACAAGATGCTCCAAAACCGACGGTTTAGTATAGGTCAGGATTATAACAACTTCAAGGCGTTGCCAACCTCTTATAACATCTCTCTATAGTCCCTTCCCAATAGCACTCTAAAGCAGGATAAAGTGCTGGGGCCGAAATTGGGGTCAATTCCAGCCCTCCAGAACCTGGGAGAGAATCCCGAGAATGCCCATTCCCTAAGGGCAGCTTAGCTCAGGCAGACGCCACCGTTTGGGCCTGCCGGTGCTGCCGCATTGACTCAACAAATCTATGGAAGAGATAGTCGGCATCATGGGGGCCAGGGCTAGCCTCCGGGTGGTACTGCACCGAGAAGATCGGTAGGTCTTTGTGCTTAATGCCAGCGACTGTACGATCATTTAGGTTGAGATGGGTAATCGTCACCACATCTTCGGGAACAGTATCAGCATCTAGAGCAAAACCATGGTTTTGACTCGTAATTTCTACCCGTTGGCTCAGTCCGCAGGGCTGGTTAAGACCTCGGTGGCCAAACTTGAGCTTAAACGTAGAGGCGCCTAAAGACAGGCCCAGAATCTGATGCCCCATGCAAATGCCAAAGGTGGGCATCTGCTGCTTTAGAAGCGACTGCACCAGGGGCGGCGCTTCAGCTACAGCGGCAGGGTCACCGGGTCCATTAGAAAGGAAGATGCCATCGGGGTTGTAGCTAAGAATTTTTTCGGCAGGGGTGTCGATGGGTACTACGATCACCCGGCAGCCGTAGCTCACCAGTCGCCGCAAAATATTGCGCTTGATCCCAAAGTCAATGGCCACCACGGTCAATGGCTTCTCCGCTGTCTCGGGCTGCGCAGGGCCAAACTCCCAAATGGGGTTGGTGCCTTCAGTCCATTCATAAACCTCCTGCGTAGAGACCTCCCGCACAAGGTTGAGCCCCTCCATGCTTGGGGCATCTTGCAGCTGGCGCAGCAGTTCCTCAGGGTCCAGGATTTCTGTAGAAATGGCTCCGTTCATCGCCCCAGCTGTGCGGATCTTGCGGGTTAGGGCGCGAGTGTCAATGCCATAGATGCCGGGAATCTTATGGTGCTTAAGGTACTCCGGCAGAGACTGGGTAGCGCGCCAGTTGCTGGGCTGGGGGCAGATGTTGCGTGCGATCGCGCCTCTGACAAAAGGCCGATTCGATTCTTCGTCTTCCGGGTTAACCCCGGTGTTGCCCAGCTCCGGGTAGGTGAAGGTGACGATTTGACCACAGTAGCTGGGGTCGGTAAGCACCTCCTGATACCCCGTCATCCCAGTGTTGAAAACGACCTCTCCCATTACCGTGCCGGGTGCCCCAAAGGACCATCCCGGATAAATTGAACCATCGGCCAAAACCAGTAGCGCTGGCTGAGCTTCCGTAAACGCCATACCCAACCTTGAAGTCTTCATGAAACGAATCTATAAGCGCTACTATCCTAAGGCCTGGGGGCATGATCAGGGTAGGTAACGTTATCGGACGCCAACAAACACAAGGAAACGGGGAAAAACTATGCGCTGGGGTTCATATACGGCAACACTTATAGTCGCTGCAAGCGTAATTACCCTAGCCGGGTGTGGCGGCCAAACTCTTGTCGAAGAACCTCCCGTTGCCCCAGCTGCTGCTGCACCCGCCGAACCGGCGCCAGCCGCACCCGCGCAACCTGCAGCTACTACCCCGGCTGCAACCCCAGCCGCCCCTCAGCCCGACCACTTTCGTGAGGCGACCAACCGCGCTACCAGCGCTGTAGCTCTAGGACAGTCGGCCCAGTCTCCCGATGACTGGAAACTGGCCGCCAGTCGCTGGCAGCAGGCCTTGGGCCTAATGCAAAAAGTACCATCGGGCCACCCTAACTACGCCAGGGCCCAAACCAAGATCAAGGAGTACCAGCAAAATCTGACAGCCGCTCAACAGCGGGCTAGCGGTGTACCCCAGGCAACTGCCAGCAGCACTCCAGCCAAAGCCGATGACGGGTTGGTGGCTCAGATTCCGATTGTGGAGCGCCGGGGCGGCACCCCCGTAGTTCCTGTCACTCTAACCGGGCAGCGGGGCAAGCAGCAGTTTTCCATGCTGTTTGATACGGGCGCTACCGGCACGCTGATTACCGCTGAAATGGCCCAGGCTCTGGGCGTTGTTATTGTCGGTGAAACCGTCGCTACGATTGCTGACGGTAGCCAGGTAACGTTGCCCATCGGCTACGTCGATGTGATTGAGGTAGGCGGCCTGCGCAAAGAAGGCGTTTTAGTTGCTATTGGCGGCGATGTTGGGCTGCTGGGCCAAGACATCTACGGTGACTACGGTATTGCTCTGGGCGGCAACTCGATCAACCTGTACGAGTAGCTCGTCTCTAAACTTTCAGCTTTGAATGATCAGTCAGGCCGTAGGTCCGATCCCGAGTTCCATCTGAGCGACAGGTAGACTCCAAGCACTGTGCCCAAAACGCTGTGCCCAAAACCTCTGCTAGCCATTGTGTTCGCGTAGTGGCTCAAATGGAGCAAGCCGTTGAGGGTATCCCCGAAGAGTCGCCCTGGGGAACCCCTGTATGCTGTTCTGCTCTGTTCAGAAGACAAACCCAGTTTTAAGCCTAAGCCTGCTGACCTTAGCCCCTTGCGGTAGAAATACCGCAGCCCCTGTGCTGCCCCAAGATTCCTGGCTACTGAGCCTTCCAGTACGTGAAACGGGCGGCAAACCAGCAGACGGCCTTCTAGCGCCCTAGTCTAAACGCAAATTAATCCTAATAAAGGGATTGACATCGGATCGGTTTACCGTATTACACTACTGATCGGCTAAATGAAAATTGTTTTCATTAAATAGCCTTATCAACAAGTGTCATCACCAGAGACTCGGGTAAAGCGAACGCTTCTGCTTGGTACTTCGAGTGCTTGACCTACTAATGCTGGTTTTGGAATTTACGCATTGTTTGGTCAGCGCTGCGGCATCTGTTTTGCTGCCGGGTTTCTAGGTCTTGTGTAAAAGGAGCCACCTTTAATAATGAAGTGGAATCGACGGACTTTTTTGGCCCTGTCTGCTGCCAGCGCTATTGCTGCCGCAGCCTGTAGCCCTTCTCAGCGAACAGCAAATAACGAGGGAGACGCGACAGGAAACCAGGCAAGCAGCAGTGCGGGTGAGGTAAACGTGTATTCCTCCCGCCATTACGACAGCGACGACATTCTCTACCAGCGCTTCACGGAAGAGACCGGCATTGAGGTCAACGTTATTGAGGGAGAAGCAGACGAGCTAATCGAACGCATTAAGAACGAAGGAGCCAACAGCCCAGCGGATGTGCTGATGACGGTAGATGCCGGACGGCTCTGGCGGGCAGAGGAGGAGGGCCTCTTCCAGTCGATAACCTCGGAGGCGTTAACCCAGGCAATTCCTGCTAACCTGCGTCACCCAGATGGCCTCTGGTTTGGCCTGACTCAACGGGCCAGGGTGCTTGTTTACAACAAAGAGGCCGTGCAGCCTGAAGACCTCTCGACCTACGAGGCACTGGCCGAGCCTCAGTGGAAGGGCCGGGTCTGCATTCGCAGCTCGGGCAATATTTACAACCAGTCGCTGTTGGGCTCGATGGTCGAGTCTGACGGCGCCGAAGAGACGGAGGCCTGGGTGAAGGGGTTGGTGAGCAACCTGGCCCGCGAGCCGGAGGGCGGGGACATTGACCAGATTAAAGCTGTAGCGGCGGGTCAGTGTGATGTTGCTATCGTTAACCACTACTACTGGGCGCG
>DATNQE010000753.1:0-2397 GCA_036702895.1 Trichocoleus sp.
CAACAAAACACTGTAAACCGTCTCAAGACGCTGATAAGCCTGCTGCGCGATGTCACTCAGGGTGCCGATAGCGCTGATCAAGCCCTACCCGCCATTACCCTCGACCTCAGCCTGATTCAGACGTTCGACTACTACACAGGAATTGTGTTCGAAGTGGTTAGCCGCAGCGACAGTGGCTGTCAGGTGTTGGGGCAAGGCGGGCGCTACGACAATCTGCTGAGCGTTTTTCACCCCCAGGGCAAAGGCTTCCCAGGCATCGGCTTTGTGTGGAGTGTGGAGGCCCTGCATCAAGCCCTGCTCAGCGGTGGTCAGCTGCCGACCGAGACGGCGCCTACCGAATGGCTAGTTGTCCCCACAGCTCCCCAGGCTGCCGCGGCGGCCTTTACCTACGCCCAGAGAATCCGCGAGTCGGCTAGCTTAGTGCGGGCCGAAGTCCACCTAGCAGCGGCTGAACCCGACCACGTTCGGGCCGTTGCCCGCCTGCGTCGCATCAGCCGCATCGCCTGGATCGGGGCTGATGGACGGCCAGAGATCGAGTCTCTGAATTAACTTCATACTAGAAGTATTCATACTAGAAGGACGGGAACTGGCTAGAGCATTGATGTTCCCATTGGTCAGGTTGTCGGAAAAGGAGTTATTGTGCCTCATACCATTGTCACTAACGTCTGTGAGGGTGTCGCCGATTGTGTGGATGCCTGCCCTGTAGCCTGTATTCATGAGGGGCCGGGTAAAAACGTCAAAGGTACCGACTGGTATTGGATTGATTTTTCTACCTGTATTGACTGCGGTATTTGCCTGCAGGTCTGCCCTGTAGAGGGGGCCATTTTGCCAGAAGAACAGCCCGATCTGCAGCAGACTTCTGCTTAGATCTGTTCCGCCGGTGTCTGGGGTTCCTGGTGTCGGCTTTACTGCTATCTGCCATGTCTAAGCTGAGCCTCCGCAGCCGCCTCTTTTTGTCCCATCTGGTTGTGATGGCGGTTGGTATCATCACGCTTGCAGGGATTGGGCGGTACTATTCCCCCCGCATCTTTGTGGTTACGCTGGAGCGCATTGAGACCTACAGCTTTAGCGTGCGTCAGGTTAAAACACAGCTGCTCAAAGGGTTTGAGCTAGCGTGGACGCGGGGGATGCTGTGGTCTATTCTGCTGGGTGGGGGAGCTGCGGGGGGGCTGAGCTACTGGGTCTCTCGCCGTATCGTGCGGCCCCTCGATCAAATGGAGGAAGTCACCCGCCAGTTTGCAGCCGGTCAGTTTTCCCAGCGAGTGCCCGACTCGGAAATTCCGGAGATTCAGCGGCTGGCCCTCAGCTTTAACCGCATGGCGGCCGACCTGGAGAATGTTGAGCAGCGCCGCCGCGATTTGGTAGGCGACTTAAGCCATGAGCTGCGCACGCCGCTAACGATTGTTAAAGGCTACCTAGAGGGGCTCGCAGATGAAACTGTGGCGCCTTCTGCAGAGCTGTACCAACGGCTGGCTCACGAAATGACACGGCTGCAGCGGCTGGTCAATGACCTGCAGGAGCTCTCGAAGCTGGAAGCTGGATACCTACCGGTGCAGCTGCAGGCGGTTAACTTATGTCCCCTGCTGGAGAATCTGGTTAAACGCTTTGCCGACCAGCTAACAGAAGATAAGCCACTGGAAATTCAGTTTTCCTGCCCTTCGGGTTTGTTCCTCGTGAGGGCTGATCCAGAGCGAGTTGAGCAGATTGTGATGAATTTGGTTGGCAATGCGGTTCGCTACACCGAACAGGGCACTATATCAGTGTCTGTATATGGCGAGCCGGGCAAAGTCTGGGTCGCTATCAAAGACACCGGGGTGGGCATTGCCACGGAGGATTTACCCTACGTTTTTGAGCGGTTTTGGCGGGCAGATCGGTCGCGCGATCGCACCTCTGGCGGCACTGGTGTGGGTCTCACGATCTGTCGTCGTCTGGTAGAGATTCAGGGCGGCCAGATTGAGGTTGAGAGCCAGCTAGGCCACGGCAGTGAGTTTCGTTTTTGGCTACCTGCTGTCAAGGCCGGTTAAGACCCTTTAAGCAAACTAAGATAGAGCTAAAGCGAGCTACTGCTGCCGTGTAAAGCTTGCTGAGCCAGGGTAGATACTCGCCAGATTCGGTGCTATATTGCCAGGAAATTAGGGTGCCCGGAAATCCGACTCGTTTTCTGAGCAGGCGCTCCGCCGGACTTGCCCCTACAGCCCCTTCTAACTTAGGGCAAAGCTGTTTTTGTTCCATTCCTACCATCCGGCCCGTGCTATGTACGACTCGCCCGCTAACCTTTCAGACTTTCGGGATGACCGAGCGGCCCAAGCAGAGATTCGGTCGTACTGCCGTTCGGGGCAGCTGTTTCGAGAGCGCTACCGAATTTTGCGCGTATTGGGTCGAGGCGGGTTTGGCGTC
>DATNQE010000762.1:0-4373 GCA_036702895.1 Trichocoleus sp.
CAGTGCATCTCCTGATATGGATGAGTACCGCAGTGCGCTTATGGCTAACACCAAGCGCTTTTATAATGCTCTGCCCCCAGGACTGATTTGGAGTCCAAGCTCTACATCGGTGATGCAAGTAGCCAAAACTGATGATCCCAATGCAGTTTTTCTGGATATCAAGTTTCCAGGTAATGCTGCAGCTACGGATGCCTTTATGAGTCGACTCAGAGCCTTTGTTGAGGAGAAAGGGTTGCCACTTACAGGGCGGGCTAGCTTTGGGTTTGCCACCACTAACTTAAACCTAATTCACAGTGAGAAAACTCGCCTGACTCCTGGACTAGAAGGGCCAGAAATTCAGGACCGCTATATTGCTTTCCTAGAAGCTGTTTACAATTGTGCTAACGAAGCTGCTCAGCTTGGTGTTAAGCAAGGCAAGCAAGGGGCAGAGCTGAATAGTTTCATTGCTGAGCAGATTAAGACTATGGCCCTTTGATCAACATAGCCTAGCAAGATGTTTAGCGGCCTCCTTAAGCTTCTGGTGATTCAAGTCTATTTCGAAGTGATAAAGGTCGTGCATAGACTGCCAAAAGGCGCATGAAGTGCCGCTCTATCGAACGGAGTGAGGCCTCAATGGCACCAAGCCAACTTTACCCAGCAGTTGTTGCCCTTCATCAGTTGCCATCATTTGCACAAGGCTGGAGCCAACGGGGGGACGGCTGTTGTCGAGGCGGTAGAAAACGGCTAAGGGGTAGGCTAGGGGGTAGGTTTGATTGACGAACAGATCGTGTTTGGGGGCGTAGTTGCCCTTGTCGTCACAGAGGTCAATGGTAGGGGAGATGGGGGTGCCATCTTTTTGATAGATCGGCTGCACAGCGGAGGTGTGGTCGGCGGCAATCGCAAGTGGGTAGACCGAACATTGGCCTGAAACTTGGCTTAGGCTAGCAAACCCAATACTGACGACTGGGGTATCTAGCTCAAAGTCTTGCAGGATGCGGCGCAGCATTCTCACTGTCGGCAGGGTTTCACTATTAACGGCTGTATCACGGACAATGGGAGCGAGGTTGGAATTGGCGGCGGAGCCTTCTAGATCCCACTGGCGACGAAAGGCTACGATCGCATCATCGCTTTGCAAGACCCGTTCCTCAAAAACTTGAATCAGCTCCGGCTGGTCGGGCAGATACAGCTTCACGGGCAGGTCAGGACCACCCAGTTCGCGCCAGTTGTGAATTTCCCCGGTGTAGAGCTGACGCAGCTGGGATAGGCTGATTTGACCTTGGAGATGCTGGGGGAGCCCCCGTTCCCGCTCGACGTAGCTAAAGGCGACAATTACCACCAGCCCGTCGTAGGCGATGGGCTGGGCAACCAGGTCTGAGGGGCGATTGGGGGTGAGGGGCGCGATCGCAAACTCAGCCTTGTCCTGCAAAACCTGGTCAATTGCTTCTTGAGGATCGGTAGTTGGCAGCAGCTGCAGATCTAGCTCTGGCTGTTGAGACTCCAAGATTTGTTCTAGGGTCTTATCCTGGACAACTAGGTTTTCACTAGACCAGAGAGGATACCAAATGCCCTGGTGTGTAGCGGTGTAGGTGAAGTGGCCGGGGGGCACCGCAGGCACGGCTGCTATCTGGTGAAGCGACGGCGATTGGCTAGCTACCGCCTGGCGATGATGCCACCACCAGCCCAGCAACAGCGTTCCCACTAAACCCATGCCTCCTAGCAGCAGCAGCCAGCCCCACTTAGGAAAGCTGCGTTTGGGGGATGGTTCCTCCGGGGCAGTCGTGGCGACGGGAGTTAGAAGTGTGGCAGGCGGTTTAGGAAGGCGCAGTAACGCCTGACGGGCGGTTGCTGCATCCTCAAAAGCAGGAGGCTCTAACCCCAGAAGCTGACGAAGATATTGTTCTAGAGGTAGGTCGATTTCCGGCCAGACGGTGGAACTGCTCGGCTTGAGCGGGCGGCCGTAGGTATCCGCCCAATGCCCTACCAGTAGGTGAAAGCCGATGTGCCCCAGAGCTGCCAGGTCATCTGCTGGTTGAGGAACTCGAGCGGGCGCAGGTGGCGGGATAAACAGGGATTCCCAGAGAAACAGATCTCGTAGAAAGACTAGAAGCTGGGGCTGCTCGTAATAGGCTTGAGCATCAGCCTGCATTACCAGACTGTCTAGCGTGAGATTGCCGTGAACCAGTCCTGGCTGCACTTGCCCGGTGGGAAGACTATATTTCTGTCCGTGCAAAGACTCTAGAGTCTGCAAGACCTGGTTGAGAATTTGCCGCACCTGGCGGGAAGCCATTGCCCCCTGGGTGGCTAGGTGCGATCGCAAGGTTGGCAGCGTATCTACTGACCCACCAGTAACCAAATAACAACGTTCGGAGTCGTTGCGATCGCCAATGGCGTCCCAAGGTTCTACCAGGCGAAAGTCTTGATCGCGTCCGTCTGCCAGCTTGAGTCCGGCAATCGTCTCAAACGTGTCGCGGATAAGCTGCTGCTCGGTAGGGTTGAAGTGGCGGTTGGGCAGCAAATACTCCCGAATCACCACCGGCTGTCGCCGCTCCAGATCTTGACCGACGTAGAGGCGACCTAACCCACGCACCCCTAGAAACTGCGCTACTCGATATCGCCCTCGACGCCCCCGAATTTCGGCGCTCTCGGCCAGCAGCCCCGGAAAGCCACAGTCAGGACAAGGGGCTGGAACCCCTTCAGCCAAAGCGGCGAGAAGGTTGCGGGAACAGGCCAGCGGGCTCGACTGGCAGCCATAGCGCGAGTAGGGCGAGGGCTGCTCGGCAGTCAGGCCGAATGGGGGAGTGGGCGCTTGCTCAGGCGTGAGCGTCCCCGTTTCTGGTAGCGCCTTTCCCTCACTCCGCGGTCGTCTCAGGTCTTGGATCAGCCGCTTGCCATCCTCGCGGAGGAAGGGCATTAGCCGCAGCACTGGAAAGGGAATGGCGCGGTACAGGCGGGCAAAAGCACCTGCCCGTACCCGGCTCAGACGGCTGTCTAGGTGGCTTTGGCTCTGTGACTGAAGCGCATCGAGCGTGCTGGAGCCGCTACTGCTTTTAGTCCCGCTTTGTTTAAGGTTGCGGGCCGAGGCAGAAATCGTAGCTAGTCCTTTGGGACGAGGGGGTTTTGGAAGATTTGAGGTCATACCAGAGCTCCCTTCTCGTTAAGCTCAGACTGTTCAACCCGGGTAATGCCGGCAGCGGGAGTGCAGCGGCCCTCTAAAACTGCGATCAGACCGGGTAGATAAAGGTCGAAGGTGCGAACATTCGTATGGGCTAGGGACTTGACTAGGGCTGGAGTCAAACGATCTCCTTCAACGTCCAGGCTGGTTTTGTAGCGGACTTCTCCGGTGTCGAAGCTGAGTTCGAAGTTGCCGATGATCAAGCCATCGTTTGCTCGTGTGAGGAATTCTGCGATCGCACCATACTGCTCCTCTGGCACTCCCATGGTGCAGACCGAGTAAAACACTACCTGCTGGGCCTGGTCATCGCTCTGGGCAAGACAGGTCCAGCGGCCAGCATCTCCCTGAAAGGCCAGCTGCAAAATAGCGGCATCAGCCAGCTGCACATAGGCCCAGTCATCTTCATCAAAAAATTGCTTGACGACTTCAGAAATAGGAGGAGCCGCAGCTTCCGGTTCCTCCTGCCCTGATGACAGCACCTTATCCCAGTCCACCTGATCTAGAGCCGCGACCAGCTCATCAGAAAACTGAGACAGGCTCTGCTTCAGATGGGGCAGGGCGGGCTCGACTTCTGCTTTCACTGCATCAGCCGTCTTTTGCAGCAGGGTGGTAATGGCTTCCAGCGCAGCGCTCCCCGACGCCATCACTGGCTCAGTCTGCTCAGGAGTTGTGTAGGCCCAAAGAGTGGTGTAGCTCACGCTCTGGTTGGCCTGCTGCTGCTGCACCGAGCGGCACAGCCAGCTCTCAGTCTGCAGCCAGATAGGGACATCTACTGATTCGGGAGAAGTCGCAAGTAGATGGGCGATTAGGACGGTATTGGCATCTTCACGTTCTGCCAAATCAAGCTTTGCCTGAGTTAGCAAGTGAGGCTGAAGTCCGAGCTCTAGCAAAATTGGCTGATCAGGCACAAAGTTGGTCTGCTGCAGCGGCCCCCGTACCTCAGGCTTGAGGTGAAAGAGCGCCTGATCCAAAATCTGCTGGTACTGCTCCAGAGTGACTGACAGAATCAGGTGGCAGTCTTGAAGGTTGGGGTTTCGAATTAGGATGAGCTGTCGTGCGATCGCATTAAAGATGCCGCCTTGTTCCCCCGCAGTAATGGACAGGGCAATGGGACAGTCCAGGGGGAGAGTGTGGCAGTGATCAGTGGTTAAGGAGACTGGGCCTATGTGCAGCTGGCTGATGCCGCTATTTTGCAGCTGGCCTTTCAGGGAGATGCTGGCCG
>DATNQE010000763.1:0-6622 GCA_036702895.1 Trichocoleus sp.
GTCGTTTCGGCGATGGGCAAAACCACCGATGGCTTGGTGAAGCTGGCCACCGAAATTACTGACCGCCCCAGTCGCCGGGAAATGGACATGCTGCTTTCAACCGGCGAGCAAGTTACCATCGCGCTGCTAAGCATGGCGCTACATCAGCTGGGGCAAGATGCCATTTCTCTAACCGGAGCGCAGGTCGGCATTGTTACCGAAGCTGAACATACCCGTGCCCGCATTTTAGAAATTGCCCCTGATCGGATTAAGCGCCATTTAGAAGAGGGCAAGGTGGTCGTCGTCGCTGGGTTCCAAGGCATTAGCCAGACTACCGACCTGGAGATTACGACCTTAGGGCGGGGGGGCTCAGACACATCGGCAGTGGCGTTAGCAGCCTCTTTGCGGGCTAGCTGCTGCGAAATCTACACCGATGTACCCGGCATTCTCACCACCGATCCACGGCTGGTGCCTGAAGCTCGGCTGATGGACGAGATCACCTGCGACGAAATGCTGGAGCTGGCCAGCCTCGGCGCCAAGGTGCTTCATCCCAGAGCGGTAGAAATTGCCCGCAACTACGGCGTGCTGCTAGTGGTGCGCTCTAGCTGGACAGACGACCCAGGGACGCGGGTGGTCACGCCCAATCCTCAGCCTCGCTCCCTGACCGGGCTGGAGATTGCCCAGCCTGTCGACGCGGTGGAGTTCGATACCGACCAGGCCAAGGTGGCGCTGCTGCGCATTCCCGATCGCCCCGGTATTGCGGCTCGTCTATTCGGCGAGATTGCTTTCCAGGATTTAAACGTAGACCTAATCATCCAGTCCATCCACGAGGGCAACACCAACGACATTGCCTTTACCGTGGTGCAGCGCCACCTGACCAAGGCGGAGGCGGTGGCCGCTGCGATCGCACCTGCCCTGCGGGAAAATCCCACCGATACCAGCGAAGCTGAAGTCATGGTGGACAACCGCATGGCCAAGGTCAGCATTGCTGGGGCCGGGATGATTGGCCGCCCTGGCGTGGCCGCTAAAATGTTCTCCACCCTGGCAGCGGCGGGCATCAACATTCAGATGATTTCCACCTCGGAGGTGAAGGTGAGCTGCACGGTGGACGTGACCGATTGCGATCGCGCCATCGCCGTGCTCTGCGAAGCCTTTGATGTCAGCAGCTCTCCGGTTATATCAGCAGCCAAAGCTGCGGCGGCCGAGGATGTAGTGCCTGTGGTGCGCGGGGCTGCCCTCGACACCAAGCAGGCCCGTCTAGCGATTCGCCACGTGCCTGACCAGCCCGGCATGGCGGCCAAGGTTTTCCAGCTGCTGGCTGAGCGCGGCGTTAGTGTCGATATGATCATCCAGTCCCAGCGCTGCCGCCTGGTAAACGGGCTAGCGACCCGCGACATTGCCTTTACCGTCGCCCAGGCCGACGCCATGCTGGCGAAGGAAACCCTGCAAGCCGCCGCCCCTCAGTTGGGCTGCGGCGAGATTGTGGTGGATGATGCGATCGCAAAAGTCAGCGTTGTCGGCATCGGCATGATCCAGGCTCCCGGCGTGGCGGCCCGTATGTTTAGGGCGCTCTCCGAGCAGCAAATCAACATTCAAATGATTGCCACCTCTGAAATCAAAATCAGCTGCGTGGTGGGTGAATCCGATGGGGTGCGAGCGCTCCAGGCGGTCCATGCTGCCTTTGATCTGGCCGGAACGCAAAAAATTGTCGTTCCCGCCTAGCTGCAGCAATGGCTTCTAAGACATCTCCTGGCCGACGGTTTACCCTTCTGCCACGGGCAGTGGCGGCGGTTGCGCTGGTAATTACAGCAACAGCTTGGCTCAGCCGCCGATCGGGTTGGGTGCTGCCGCTGGAGCTGCTGTCCCATTTCCAAGTGCAGTATCTCATCGTTACTGCCCTTCTGTTGGGCTTTTGCTGGCTCGCTCGCTCTCAAATTAGCGTTCTCATTTGTCTACTTTGTTGCGTTTCTTTGGCAACGCAAATTGTACCCTGGTACCTGCCGCCGCAGCGCTTGCTGCCTCAACCAGAGGCCAACCTGCGAGTGCTCATGGCCAATCTCAACGCGCAGAACCATCAGTACGAGCGAGTGCTTACATTTCTTCGGCAGCAGCAGCCTGATATAGCCGCTTTTGCTGAGGTAGATGCGGCTTGGGCAGCACAACTCGATACTATCAAGGATGTACTACCCTTCTCCTATGGCCTCCCCAATCCATATAATTTGGGTTTGCTGGTTTACAGCCGAGAGCCGCTGCAAGATGCTCAGATTAAGTACTTTGGGGTAGATAAAAACGTTAGCGTAGTAGCTCAGTTTGCGGTTGCCGAGAGGCCATTAACCCTAATAGCAACTCACCCGTTACCGCCGGTTGGCTCAACCTATTTTCACCGACGAAATCGACAGCTTGATCTGATCGGTCAGTACATTCAAACTCTTTCAACTCCGGTAGTCATGGTCGGCGACCTGAATTTGAGCATGTGGTCGCCCTATTACCGGCGGCTTATTAACCAAACGGGCTTGAAAAATGCTCGTCAAGGGTTCGGCGTCTTGCCGACTTGGCCCTCTAAAAGAACCTTTAACCGGCTTCCACCCATACCGCTACCGCTGCTGAGTATTCCCCTTGATCACTGCCTGATTAGTCCACTGCTACAGGCAGTCAATATTCACACTGGGATTGACACAGGATCCGACCACCGGCCGCTGGTAGCAGACATATACGTACCTGCCAAAAGTTGAGCAACTGCAGC
This sequence comes from Trichocoleus sp., assembly GCA_036702895.1. Taxonomy (GTDB): domain Bacteria; phylum Cyanobacteriota; class Cyanobacteriia; order Phormidesmidales; family Phormidesmidaceae; genus JACVSF01. The sequence continues at coordinate 2,723 of DATNQE010000763.1, forward strand.
CCTTAAAGCGAGCTCATCAATGCGTCGGAAAGTCTAAGGTTTAAGCAGCTAGCCCAAAACGCTCTCTTGTTAACAATAGTTTATCCCCTTTGGAGGACATGGGTCTAACAGCTGACTCGTTAGGATGCGAGTGAACTGAGGATAGAACCATGGCAGACGACCAAAACCGCGAAGATCTACAGGCTCTTTTGGAAGAAGTGGCTGATAACCCCGGCGCTAGGGCAGCAGCCATCAGTGCCCACCCTGAATTGAGCGACTTAGAGGCAGAAAACGCGGTCGCTGGAGAAGGCCCAAATGCCTCTGGCAGCATTGGCTCTTCTGAGGCAGAAGACCATGTTCCCAGCAACTCTGAACCCTACGCTTCGGATTTGCCTACAGCTAATACACCCGATCCTAAAGAAGCAAATCCAGAAACTAATCCAAACGCAGCCGGGTCTAATAATCTACCTTCGGAAGATTAATCTCACTACTCTAGAACTGTTTTTTGTGTTTATAAATGCGCCGAGAAATTCCTTGGCGCATCGTTTGTTATTTGCTTTTCGGATTAAAACTCTAAGCCAGAAAACATTTTATTCAAGACAGTATGCTCCTTTAACTACAACTTAAAGATATAGCTTTAAAGCCGTCATTCATTAGGGGGCTCTATTTCAATCTTTAGATTGCCCTTCCAAGACAGATATCACTCGCCGTTAGCAGTTTATGAGAACTGTTTGAGGTCTCTTTGGATTGATTGTGCTGAATCTTTAACTGCTTCTTTAGAGAGGATTTATGAGCGATAGGTTCAGCCTAAGGATGGACGGAAATTTAATAAAGATTTCTCTACAGTCTAGACAGCCCCAGCGGCCAGATTGATCGGCGGAGGTTTCCTCTTATTCTCCCTTCTGCTTCTGGTTGCACTTATCAAATAAAGATTCCTAGCAGCACCCTATGATAGCAAGCGTAAGTCCCAACATCCTGATGAAGGGGGTAGAGCAAGAGCTGCCCATCGTTCCTCAAGGCGTTGATTTTTTGGCCTTTGAACAGCAGTTAATAGAGCTGCTTCAGACAGAAGATTTAGACCAGCAGGTGACTCAACATCCTGAGCGCGTCAGGGAGTTTGAAGGGGCCGTTGCAGCAGCACTGCAAGCTGCCTACGGCAAGTCATCCTGGCCGGGCGACGAGGCCGCTCACCTGTTTTTGCAGCGGGTGCTCTATCGGATTAACCGCCTGAACCTGTTTTGGTACGACGACCTGCAGCACTATCGCAACGAGCGGTCTTTTTACCTGCAGTGGGTGCGCGATCGCATCGAGTCTGCCTGGCAAGACTGGGAAATAGCCCAGATGGACGTCGAGCAGATCAAGCAGATGGATATTGAGCAGACCCTGACCGAGTGGGGCGATGCCGACCTCGACCCAGCCGTGAACGAAAACAAGCGGTTCCTGCGCGAAGAGATGGACTTTGAGGGCTACCGCAGGCTGCTTGCGATCGCATCGCTCGACGGCTTGGTAGAGGCCAGTCGCATGTCTCGCATTTTGGGCGGCGCCAGCAACGAAGTGCAGGCCACTCTCATTCGCGTGCTGCTGGAGGAATATGGCAACGGACGGCTGTCGCGTAAGCACTCCACTTTCTTTGCCAAGATGATGGCCGAGCTCAAGCTCAACACCGAGCCCGAAGGCTATTTTGAGCTAGCCCCCTGGGAGTTGCTCGCCAGCATCAACCACAACTTTTTGCTGACCGAGTGCAAGCGCCACTTCCTGCGCTACAACGGCGGCCTCACCTACTTCGAAATCGTTGGCCCCTCCATCTACACCGACTACCTGATAGCGGCCAAACGCCTTGACCTCAGCAGCGATGCCTCTGGCTACTGGGAGCTGCACATCCGCGAGGATGAGCGCCACGGTCAATGGATGCTGCGCGATGTGGCACTACCCCTGGCCGAGCGCTATCCCGAAAACGCCTGGGAAATCGTGTTGGGATACGCCCAGGAAAAATACATCGGCGATCGGGCCGGTAACGCCATCATTCGCTGCATCAAAGAAGCTACTTCGCCGCTGCCCTGCGTCGAATAGTCACCCAATTTTCAACTTCCTTAACTTATTCCCTACCTATGAAAGACGTGATGTTGGCCTCGAACGACACCATTGAGGTTCATTCGCCTAATACGGTTTTCTTTTGCCCTGAAGAATCCCAGTTTTATGCCCAGTGCCTGGAAAAGATGGTGCTGCCGCACTGCGACGAAGAAGAGCTAGTGGTCGAGTTTGGGGCCGGGGATGGTAGCCCCGTCATCAGTGCCCTGCTCAAGTGCAACTTTAAGGGTCTGATTCAGGGCTATGAACTCAACCCCGCAGCCAGCCAGGTAGCAAAGTCGCGAATTCAGCAGTACAAGCTCCACAAAAAATACTCCATTCACAATAAGTGCTTCTTCAAAGGGTCTCCTGAGGAAGCTCGCTACCTGATTGCCAATCCGCCCTATTTGCCCGCCCCCGATGACGACCTGTATATGCCATCTCTCCACGGCGGCAGCGATGGGGCGACCATCACCAAAAAGCTTTTAGCGCAGGGTTGTGATCAGGTGATGCTGATGATTTCGGCCTATTCCAACCCTACTGATACGGTTGATTATGCGCTCAAGCTGGGCTATCAGGTGGTTGATTTCATGATCTCCCCCTTGAAGTTTGGCTACTACAGCTGTGAGCCCAAAGTCAGAAACACTATTTCCGAGCTGCAGCGCAAGCGTAAAGCCTTCTTCTCTGAAAACATCTACTTCCTAGCAGGGGTACTGTTTGAGAAGAAAAACGCCACCAATTCAGACCTATCGAACGAACTGCTCAAGGTCATGACCGTACTTTAAAAGTGCTGGTTGAAAATTTGAACTTTGTTGATACCTTCCTGTGAAACTCTGAATTTCTAGTTCTAGAGTGCGTCATGCTTGGCATAACGCACTCTATTTCTTTTTATAAACAGGGGCAACGTATAGCAGTAGACGGATTGATTAGGACACGGGGTGCAGGGGTAAAACCCCTGGCTGGGGGCTGCACCCCCATTCCTCTCAAATGTTCTAACGAGCTCGACAAAAGCTATAGGGGCAAAGCATTTGGAGGAATTATTTCTATGATTTCCAAGGTCTACCGACCGAATGTCTTGCCCCTACCGAATCCTTGCTTTAAAGAGGATTCACCTAGCGTAACGATATGCCGAAACTTAAGACAGAGGTGGACAACAGCACAATTTGTTATCACAAGGATGCGAGTTGAAGGCTAGTAAATATGTTGCAACCCTGGGTAATTATTGGTGCTGTTACGTTTGCCGTAGCCTTAGGAACCTTCTTCTTTCGGCCTCGCGATATCTCCTGGGCTAAGCGGCTTGACAGGCCTAGATGGCTTTTTTTTGAACCTGCTATTCCCTTCATTTGGACTGTTATCTTCATCTGTGGAGCAGCCTCCGCAGTCCTTGTTTGGAACAGCGACCCGGGCAGCCTCAAGAGCTGGCTGCTGATGGGGCTTTACCTGCTAGTTGAAGTGCTAACGGTGTCTTACATCCCGGCAACCTTACGCACTCGTAGCCTTGCAGTAGGAACTTTTTTAGGCGGTGCAGGATTTGTGTTGGGCGTTATTTTGACGGCAATGGTGTGGCCCATTTCTGCTTTAGCAGGTTTGCTGCTGCTGCCCTATATCCTGTGGACCCCAATTGGCACTTACACCACTGGGCAAATGATTGACCTCAATCCTGAAGCAGCCTAATGATCGGCTTAAGCTTCCACCCGTACTTAATTGGACTTGAACGTCACGGCCGCTCAATCTAGCCATCAAAGCATCTGCAAAGCTTTGTCTAAAACTAGTCCTTCAGAGAGAGTTACCCCTATTCCTTAAGTAGAGGATAAAGCTAGGGAGAAGCAATAGGTTATGGTTAACCGCTGGTTT
>DATNQE010000779.1:0-4176 GCA_036702895.1 Trichocoleus sp.
GTACTGAATACCGATGATTTGTTTGCGATCGCACCCACTGCCATCCAGGTCGGGCGCGATCGCGGCTACCCCCGCCGTCGTCCCCCGCTCGCGATCCTCGAAGCCCTCACCCGGTTAAAAAAGCCCCGTCCCCTGCCCCAACTTGAGGAACTCCAGCAGCAGCCTGGCGACCGCGTTGGCAGTAATTTAGAAGCGCTGCGCCAAATTAAGCTGCGGGCTGAAGCCGCCCAGGGCCGCCTGCTGCTGGCGATGACCCCCCTGCGCCGGGAGCTAGAACCCGACGGCCCTCGTGATTACGAACTGCGGGCTCGCCAGCGGCTAGTTCAGTTCACCCAGGCTGAGCAGATTCCGTACCTGGATCTGCTGCCCATCTTTCAACAGAGTCCTGCCTTTGCCGACCTCTACCGCGACCACATCCACCTCAGTTCTCTAGGGAATCAGCTGCTTAGCGCCCAGCTCACTGAGTTGATAATCTCAGCGTTAACTGACCCCCTACCTTCTGCCGCCCCAACTGCTGAAGAACCGTCTGATTCTTTCACAACCGATCTGTGGTGCTAATGCCCTTTATCTGGCGTTAGGTGGGTCGTGTCATGGAATTGTGAATGGGTGTAGGTGATGGGCATTGCCCACCCTACGCATCTCCTACTCAACGGCCTCTGCTCTCCTCTGCTCCCGGTCCACTCTCTCTAACTGGCCCGGTTATTCCCCCTTGACGGTTCAGAAAATCTCGCTTTTTTGAAGACTCGATAAAGCTGTTTGCAGTCAAAACAAGATCTGGCACAGGCTCGATTGGGTCAATCCTGGGTGTCCGTCTATTGTACGGATACTTAAAACTCAATTCGCCTCACCGATTGAGCTGAGAGCACCCTCACCCTACTTAGCCCCCCAGGAGGACACCATGAACCTGATGCCTACCGTCGAACTCTTCGAGAAGCCGGGAACAGCCAAAGTTGATCGGATCATTACCGTTGACCAGAGAGGCCGGGTGTACTACGAGGGCACCTACTGGCACGCTCGCTTCTATGTTCTCAACCATCAGGTTCAGTCTGAGGTCGCCAGCCTGGTAACTGTTATTGGTCGTCAGGGGCTGACGCTGCTGGTGCAGCCGCTCCTAGCGGCCTGCTGATTCTGTTAATCCTTCTGTAAAGGCTAGGGTTGTCCCGGCCTCTACAGAAGGACCTGCTATGACTCCCTCAAAACATTGAAGCTGGATTTTTCTCTTCACCAGCCGAGTCGTTAAGTACCTGCTGCTGGCCCTGTTGAGCTTCGCCCTAGTTTGCCTGGCAACGCCTGTTTTGGGTGGATTTCATCTGTTGAGCCGCTGTTTGAAATTGTCATGCAGGGATTTTGGCGGCTGGCTATGGTATTGCTGTGCCTGATGGCTGCCAGTGGTGGTCGAACCTCTCCGTCAATAGACGGATTCTCGCGAGAAAAAGAGTAAGCAGGAGATCGATAGCTAGAACTGACCCTTAACATAGAGATAGACCAAAACCAGGCTGGCTGTAGCTTTGGTTGCGGCATTTGCAGCTGCAGCAGTGCGTTTATCTGGTGATCTGGACTGGGGAGTTTGACTATGGATGTGCTGGCAGATACTTACGCTTGGGCGCTCTACGAAGCCCAGGATGATCTTCCCAAAGCTCACCCACTTCGACGGTTGCTTTGGCCAGTTAAGCGGTGGGAGCGGCTGGTCGGGGTCAGTGCCTTTTTGCTGGCGCTCAGCGTGGTGAATCAGGCCTGGGCTGCTCCAGCGTATGTCTCCACCCCTGAGGGCTATGCTCTCAATGCCCGCTGGGGGCCCGGCACAAACTACGGCGTGTACCGCAAGCTCTGGCGCGGTGCCGCCATCACCACGACGGGGCGCTACGACAATGGCTGGGCCCAACTCAACGACGGCACCTGGATCGCTGCTACCTATGTTCAGGGCACCCCGCTTGGTGGCGGCAACGTTGGTGGCGTTGGCGGCGGCGGGGTCGGTAGCGATCGCATTTACGCTGTCGTAGACACGCCTCCCGGTTACGCCCTCAACGCCCGCTGGGGCCCCGGTACCAGCTACGGCGTGTACCGCAAACTGGCTCCGGGAGCTTCGCTCGAGCTGACCGGGCGCTATCAGAACGGCTGGGCTCAGCTTATTGATGCGACCTGGGTCGCCAGCAACTACATCCGGCTGAGCGCTGCGCCCGCTTCAGGGAGTGCCAACCCTGCTCCCCCAACGACTCAGCCAACCACGACTCCGGCAGCTGATCCCAGAATTGTTGAGGTGCAAAACCAGCTCAAGCTGCTGGGTTACCTGCCCTTTGATTTTGCTGTTACCGGCATTTACGATGCCCAAACACAAGAAGCGGTGCGCTCATTCCAGCGAGTCAATGGGCTGACTCCCGATGGCGTGTTAGGCCCTGCCACGCTGCAGGCGCTCAACGCCAGCACTACAGGTACATCGCCGAACAATTCCTCACCGAGCCCATCACCGTCCTTCGACCCCAGTGTGGCCGAGCTGCAGTCTCAGCTCAAGGTTCTGCGCTACCTGGCCCCCGAATTTGTCACCAGCGGCGTGTATGACAACCAAACTCGGGAAGCGGTGCGGACTTTCCAGCAGGTCAAGGGCCTCAATCCTAATGGGGTTGCTGGACCTGAAACTGTGCAGGCAATCAATCAGGACGTGCGAAACCTGTCGTCCCCCAGCCCCTCACCCAATCCTCCACAGACTCAAAACCCCAGCCCTACTCAAAACCCAAGTCCTAATCCCACCCAAAACCCGATTCCCAATCCTACCCAAAGCCCCAGCCCCAACCCCACCCAGAGCCCCGGCCCCAACCCCACCTCCGGTACGGGGCAACAGGCGCGGGTTGTTACGGACGGAGAGGAAACTCTGCTGTTTAGCGGTCCCGGTCCTGAGTACAGCCTGGTGGGTACCCTCCCCAACGGATCTGTTGTAACCACGACCGGACGCACTACGGGCAACTGGAGTGAGCTGTCTAACGGCAACTGGATTTTCACTCCGTGGCTCCAGCCAGTGCAGTAGTCGGTTGGGCTCCCGATGACGGCATCTTTAGCGGCGCTGCTACACCCTCTACGGCTGGGGCCCGGCCAGGACCTCAAGCAGGCCTTGAGCGATCATGCTCAGCAGCAGTCAATTCAGGCCGGGGCGATCGTAACGGCGGTAGGCAGCCTGCAGCAGGCGGCACTACGCTTTGCGGCTCAGGCCGAAGCCACCGTATTGCAGGGGCCGTTTGAGCTGGTGTCTTTGGTCGGCACGTTGTCGGTGTATGGGCTGCACCTGCACTGTGCGATCGCAGATTCCACCGGTCGCACTGCAGGAGGCCACGTTATGCCAGGCTGCCTGATTTACACTACCGCTGAGATTGTGATGGCTGAAGTGCCAGAGGTGGTTTTTCAGCGGCGGCTTGATGCTCAAACTGGCTATCGGGAGCTCTAGATTGAAGCTCTGAGCAGTTCTGAGCCGGCACCTTCTGAGGCTTCCAACTCCAGCCTGTAAAATCTTGAGAGCCCATATCTATGGAGGATAATCAAGAGGCTGTTTCTTCCTGGGCGGCCGCGCTCCCTAGCCCTGATGCTCAAGCTCATCACCCTGCTGCTGATTAGCAGTATGACCGTCATGGCGGGGGCCACCCTCTCCCCAGCGCTGCCCCAAATCCAGAAGTTTTTTCAGGAGGTACCCGATTCTGGCTTTTGGGTCAGGCTGATGCTGACCATGCCGGGGCTGTTTACCGCCATCAGCGCACCCTTTGCGGGCATTATTGCTGATCGCCTGGGTCGCCGGCCGCTGCTGCTGGCAGCGATTTTGCTCTACGGATTAGCCGGTGGGTCGGGGTTGGTGCTGAGCTCAATTAGCGGCCTGCTGATAGGTCGAGCGCTGCTGGGGCTGGCGGTGGGTGCCATTATGACGACCGCCACGGCGCTGATTGCCGACTACTACCAGGGACCGCAGCGCAATCAGGTGATGGGCATTCAGGCGTCCTTCATGAGCTTTGGCGGGGTGGCCTTTTTGGTGCTGGGGGGGCTGCTGGCGGACATCGGCTGGCGGGCACCCTTTTTGATTTATCTCATGGCGTTTGTGGTGTTTGGGCTGGCCTTGGTGTTCATCACAGAACCCAAGGTCGAAACGCCTTCCCCTCAAGACGCTGTCGTTGCCGCTCCCCCCGCCCCCTTGCCCACAGC
>DATNQE010000785.1:0-5614 GCA_036702895.1 Trichocoleus sp.
GCCTGCACTTAATGGAAAAAGCTCGCCTCTATGCTGCGGCCGATGGCGACAGCGAGGTCTACGCCTGCCATGCCGCCCTGCAGTGCTGGCTACATCTGATTGCGGCTTACGCGAACCCTGCCGATCTCTCATTGCCGTCAGCCGGTGGGGATCGCCAGCTGCGGGAGCAAACCCTTTCCAACAAGCAGTGCCTGCAGTGGGCTAAGCAGCTGCGCGACCACGCCCTGATCAGCTACGCCGATACCGGGCGGCAGTGCTATTACCAAATTAAAGAAAAGAGCGGCCTACCGACCGAAAATGACGATTTTGGCCGTTATTCTATTCCCAAGCTGCCCGCTATCTATGAAACTCGTGACCAGAGAGGCAGTCATCCTTACCAGGGCGATCGCGACCTGCTAGTGCTCGATATTTCCCTGCTCGGGCTAGATGCCAACGCTCTGCCCAAACTGTCTCCCAACCACCCTACCCGCACCATCTACCTGTTTGGCACCAACGCCTGCTACCTGTTCTTGGCGCGGGGGCTTTACCTGCTGTGCAGCGATAGCTCTGAAGAGTTTAAGGATATGGAGTTGCCAGAAGGGCCGATCCATTGGCAGCCGAAGCTGCTCCAGGCCATGCGACTGCTCGATATGGCCTGGGCAATAGCCGAGCAGGGCTGCACCCTGCAAAAAGAGAAAACTGACGGCACAACGCAGCTTCAAATCCTGCGCCGCTTTGATGCTGAAGCGGCACCGGGGCAGTTCACCTCCCAGGAGGTTAGCTCTGTGCGTGATTTGTATCCCCGGCGAGTCAGCGAGGTTGCCGACCTGGGCAAGGTATTTTCGGTGGCGTGCAGAGTGCTGCGGCTCTACGGAGCTAGCGCCGATGAGCAGATCCAGCTGCGCCGTGATATTGAAGCGGTGCTCAATACCCTGCACAGCGCCCACAGCATCAACCGCACCGCTCGCGCAATTTTGCTGCGCCAGTCGAGGTTCAATGGTCACCTACAGAGCTACCTGGGGCAAGCCCGCACGATTTTGCTCAAGCATGCTGATTTAGCTCAAACCCATCCAGTCGCCGATCTGAAAGCCCAAAGGAATGCCCTGGTCAAAGAGCTATTTTTGGCGCTGGGAGCTTAATAGGGTGATAAGGGGTGAGGGGGTGCGATCGCACCCCACTCAATCTACCCGAGCCACAGAAAACGAGAAAAATGCCAGCTTTAAGGTTGTCCTTCTAGTGAAACGAGGTGGGTTAACCCTGCTGCGAAGGTTGAAGCTGCAGACGAAAAAAATATAAAGCAGTTTTATCCTGCAGTGCGAGTGGTTGCCCTGCTCAGTCGGGTTAAGGTCGCCCACAACTCCCTCAAGGTTCGCTAGGGTAGGGGCGATAGTTACAGAGTGTTAAGCCACACCCTCGACTCAGCGCTACCGTGTCTCCACACAGACTCTCTTCTCCTCACGGAACCCAGGCCGTTGCTAGCCTGTCTAAAAGTGGCTGTAGCGCTAAGAGTTTACTCTCAAGTCTCGCCGCCATTCGGGCGAAAACTACCATGGAACACGAATTTAGATTTATCAGCGGTTGCTCCGAAAGTTTTCGTAAGCTGCTGCACCAGTACAGCCTGCCCATGCACTGGGATTTTTGCCAGAGCGTAATGGTAATTGAGTGCCAGTCTCCCTTGCAGGAGCGTGCCCTGGAGGTGATGCAGGGCGCTTCTCGCCTTCGCTTCGTCACGGTGACGAGGGTAGACTAGCCCAGCGCTACCAATGGCATGCTGCAATTCATCCACCTTTGCTGGAGTGAAGCCGGATCAAAGCTCCCCTAAACGAGTCCGGTAAATCTGCGGATCAAGCCCTGCCCCTGCGTCTGCCTCTACCGCTGCGAGAAGCGCTTCTAGTCGCGCTGTCCTGCTTTGCAGCAGCGAGTCGAGATTACCAGTACCGGCTGCGCTGCCTGCGGCGTCTGCCATCTTTCGCAAAATCGCGATTGCTCCAGACGGTGCATATCCCGCCTCCCTTAAATAGCTAAAGCCGCGTTCGTCGGCATCGTACTCATCTAGCAGACTGCGCGATAACAGCCTCAGCTGAATGCTGGCGGTGACTAACACTCGGCGGTTGGTCAAACCGCCCTGATTTAGGCTTTGAGCCGTCAATTCCTGCCAGAGCTGATGTACCCCATGACGCCCCACAATATGGCTGATTTCGTGAGCCAGCACAAAGGCGAGCTCTGCCTCGGTGCTGGCCGCTTTCAGCAGGCCCGTTTGCACGTAGACAAAACCGCCCATTGTCGCAAAGGCGTTAACCCCCTCATCCTCAACCACCTGAAACGTGTAGGGCCTGCTGGCGCACTCGCCGCAGGCTGCTACTAAGCGCTGGCCAATTTCTGCTACGTAGGCCAAAGCTGTGGGGTCGCTAGTGTACGGCACCAGTCCATCTTGCTTAAGTTGAGTATCAATTGCCTGGGCTAAGGCCACCTCATCAGCGCTAGAGAGCTGAGTTAGCTGGTACGCCTCGACAGGACCCTGCAGGAAAACCCGGCCCAGCTCCGCCCCGGCCGGAGCCAGCTGCCCTAGCCCTACAGCCAGGAGGATGGCTAGAGCCAGAAGAAAGTAGCGCCAGTCTCGCCAAATCCGCTGCGGCATACTCAGCAATAGTCAACCTGCTTTTTACTTCTAGCACGAGCGCACCAGGGCCTAGAGTACGCTGCGGCACGGTGTGAGAAGGGCGAGCAAGGGCGGATTGAGGTTGGCAGTGTCAGGGCAGTAGGGCGTGATGTGCAAAGGGCACCCATCAGTCGCAAAAAATTGCCTCGTTCTAGAGATAGAACGAGGCAGATAATAACGAGGCAAATAGGAGATGTAGAGCTCGCCCTCAAGCCTATTTGCTTTCGACCTTCTAATTTAGTCCAACGGAGCGTTGGACAATTCAGCGATGTAGGGCTTGCCCTAAAACCTGTTAGCTTTCGACAGCTAGCCCAATGGGACAAGAGACATTGGTGCCGCCCAAGCCGCAGTAGCCACCGGGGTTCTTCGCCAGGTACTGCTGGTGATAGGCTTCAGCGAAGTAAAACTCGGGGGCCTCCAAAATCTCCGTGGTAATGCTGCCGTAGCCCGACTGGCTGAGCGCCTTCTGGTAAGCGTCGCGGGAAGCTTCAGCTATCTGACGCTGAGCTTCAGAATAGGTATAGATCCCAGAGCGATACTGGGTGCCTACATCGTTGCCCTGACGCATTCCCTGGGTAGGGTCGTGGTTCTCCCAAAAGACTTTGAGAATTTGCTCGTAGCTGATGACGCTGGGGTCAAATACGACCAGCACGACCTCGTTGTGGCCTGTCATGCCGGAGCACACTTCTTGGTAAGTGGGGTTGGGTGTGTGGCCCGCAGCATAGCCAACGGCCGTGGTGAAAACCCCTTCCTGCTGCCAAAATTTGCGCTCTGCGCCCCAAAAGCAGCCCATGCCAAACAGGGCCGTTTCCATGCCTGCTGGATAAGGTGGCTGGAGAGGGTTGCCGTTGACATAGTGTTTATCCGGCACCGACATCTTTTCAGAGCGGCCAGGGAGCGCTTCGGAAGGAGACGGAATCGAGAGCTTTTTGCCAAAGCCAAATAAAACCATTGGGCGTAACCCTGCGTTGAGAACTTTCAGCGGTCGTCGCTTCACCTTTCATCATAAAGCAGGCCCTCCGGGGGGATGTATGAGGAAACCCTGAGTGTTGAGTGCGGGTTTCTTGAATCGGGGCTTGGCTGCAACAATTCAACACGGCAGGAGTCTTTCTAGCAGGCGCTATTCTTGAGGGGCAGCAAGCAGGGAGCAAGGTATGAAAAGAGCGGTGTGGCTGCGTCGATCGCTTTGGCTCTTAGTAATAGTGGCTGTCCCTATTTGGCCAACAGCAGCCAATGCCACAGGCTCAGACCGTGGAAAGCAAGAGGTTGCCCTGGCGCCTGCTAACCCGATTGCTGCTGAGGCGCTGCTGGTAGCTGAGATGCAATCCGGCAGTCTGGTCGCTCAGGCACAGGGTTTGCCGAGTGCGCCGCTGACGCTGCCTATAACGCTGCCGAACTACGACCCCGCTAGAGATGCGTTTCAATTTACCAATGCTGAGCTGAGTACTGCTTTGACGTTTGCCACTCAGCCGGACCAGTGGCAGCGGGAGCTGACGGGGCGGCTAATGGAGCTGTTTGGCACTCAGGTCTGTGTTGGCCAAGACGCAAGAAACTGCATTTTGACGGCGGCGGCGCAAACCTGGCTGGACAATCAGCTACAGCTGATGCGGCTGGGAGTGGGCGAGGGCATGGCCCCGGCTAGCTTATCGCTGTGGCAGCCTGCTGGGCGGCCTCAGCGACCCTGGTGGCAGCGGCTCTTGAGCTTTATTTTTCGGCAGGTGGTCTATCAGCTCACCCGCAATATTTTTGATCTGCAGGCGTTTGTTGCCAACCTCTTTTTGCTGCAGGGCGTTGACGAGGTGGCGCTGCCGACCCAGCGCATCCGCGAGACGCTGACGCCGATTCAAATTCTCAATGAAATTATCAGCGCTATGCGCTCCACGCCGGAGGACCCTTACACGATGGGGGTTTACCGTTTAGGGCAGGGGGGGCTGGTAGAGGGTCAGACGCTGACACCTTACCGGGTGGAGCCGCACAGTGGCGGGCAGTTCCGGGTTTACGTCTACGACAGCAACTATCCGGCTGGGCGCGGGCAGGCGCCCTACGTACTGTTTGATGTGCCGTCTAACAGCTGGTCCTACCAACCAGCGCCAACAGCGGTTGCCTACTCCGGCAGTGCCCAGAGTAAGAACCTGGATCTGACGAAGCTGTCTTGGCGGGCGCCGAAAACGCCCAACGGCCAGATTGTGGCAAAAGGTCCCTTTACCTGCCCGTTCTGCGAGGACGCCACAGCATCGGCTCCAGGCAGCGAACCGACGCCAGCTTCTCCGGACCCAGCAGGGTCCCTACCGGCTCCTGCCAAGCCAGCCAAAGTTGAAATTGCCCTCATTGGAGAAGGCGGCCTGACTGTTTCAACGTTTGATCCGGCCACGGCTCGGTATACCCCCGCCTCTGCAGCCGAAGCGGATCGAGTGCCGGTGAAGGGCGGGCTTAATCGCAGCGTTCCTGCCAGCTATCAGATACCGGTTGATGCTATTACCCAGCCGCTTAAAGTAGAGATTACTGCAGGCCTGACTGGCGCTGCTCGTAGTGAGACCTCGCTGCAGGTGACTGGCCCTGGCTATACGGCCACAGTTGAGGGGTTAACCCTGTCGCCTCAAACCCCTTTGACCCTATACGTTTACCCCCAGGAATCAGGCCCAGAGCTGACCTTTGTGGCGCAACAGAGCACAACGATTCCCAGGTTGGCCGTTCAGCTAGAGGATTTTTTGACTGAGCCTGTGACGGTAGACGATGAAGGGGAATCGGGGGCGAACAGGCAGGTGTCGCTGTCTAAAAGCGTCAGCTATAGCTTCACCATCAGCAGCATTGGCTTACCTGCGGGCAAAGCGGTTGCGATCGCACTTGACCGCGACAATCAACGTTTCTATTTCGGCGACGACGACTCAGAGCTAGATCAGTACCGCCTTTCTGTGGAAGGCCGCACCCGCACCGAAAGAGTCACCGTCACGGAGACTCGCCGAGATCATCCTGACG
>DATNQE010000788.1:0-8302 GCA_036702895.1 Trichocoleus sp.
CCTGTGGGAAATTGCTCCCTGGCATGTGCTCAACGAGCAGCAGGTTATTGCCGTTGACCTCAATCTCTGGGACATCGATACGCTTTACGTGTCGGTTTTAGGGATGGCTGGGGTGGAGTACGGCCTGCTGCTGTACCGCTCATTAGAATCCCTTAAGCAGTTTCGGCAGCGAGTGCTTAGCGGCGACCAGACGCCCAAGCAAATGCAGGAGGCGTTTTTGGAGCAAGACTGCCTTTTTCTCAATTTTGAGCTGATTGGTAGCTTCCCCAAACCTACCCATCGCCTGCCGGGTTTAGATTGGCTACACAGCTCTCCTGAGGCCATTAATCCTGAGTTTGGCAGTCTACATCCCTTTGAAGGGTTGCGAACCTCTCTAGTAGAAGAGGAAGGGGCAACGCTGCTAGTGGCTTTAGAAGCGCTAGAGCGGTTTTTGCACAAGCACTATGACGAGCTGGAGGTGCCGCCTTTTCCGGCTTTGCAGGGGCGCTACCGCATTCCCAATCCGGCCCCAGAACCAGATCGCAAGTCCCTCACAGTGACGGTGAGAACTCTGCCCGAGGTGGCGGACGAGCTAGCCGAAGAAACCAACCGTGCCTTTACAGAGCAGGTAGGTTTAGGGTCAGGCTTTCCCGTGCTGCGCGACGATTTTGTGCCAGAGGGGGCGATTATTATGCTGATGCAGTTTTCGCCTCAGTGGGTGGAGGCGCTGCGGCACAACCCGGCGGTCTATGTGCAAAACAGCTCGGAGCACGATTTAAGCAAGAGCGATTCAAACAATCGTGGGGCTAACTCTGAAAATGGGCTGCCGGTGGTGCTGATTCAAACCTCGCGGCCCAAAGCTCAGGCGCTGATTGAAGATCTGAAGCAGGCGGGAGGAGTAAGCGCCGTTTGCTTCAACCAGGGCCGGGACTTGCTCAGCGGTGAGAGCTACGAACTCGGGCTGCTGCAGACCCGCAACGGAGAGTTTCACCTGTTTGCTGAGTACCAGCCCTCCGATTTGGCCGACAAGCGCACCCTTAAGCGCTGGCAAACCTGGCGGCAAGAGTTTGACCAGGCCTGTGGCGTCGTGATTGCAGGCGGCGTGACCGGCACCTCCAAGGGGCAGCCTCAGATTAAAGATCTGTACGCCCTCTTTGAGACCAAAGCCCAGACTTCAGAAGAACTGGGCCTGCCGCCGCTGCAGCTGCAGTATGCGGCTGATTGGGAGCTCGATGAGTAGCTCAAGATAGCGCCTTAACGGGTCTTGCCTCAGCTAGCCAAGCGAGTCTCAGACGCTTCGGCAGGTTGAGAATTGGGGCTTTGGCTATGACGGTGCCGCTAAGAACCTTTACTATGTGTAAAGCAATTCCTATGGAAAGTTGTTTTAAGAGATAAAAGGGCTCTATCCCAGTTTTTAACAGCTTTCTAGTGGCGCTTTGCAGTTCACTTCCCCGCTCTTGACACCGTTCCACTCCTCTTCTGAGTTGCCCCTATGAGCGAATGGCTAGATCACAGCGTACTGGTTGATGTAGACGTCCCCCTTGAGACGGCCTGGGGCCTTTGGTCGGATCTAGAGCAAATGCCCCTCTGGATGAAGTGGATCGACTCAGTGACCGTGCTCGAGGAAGACCCAGATCTATCGCGCTGGAAGCTGGCCTCGCGGGGATTTGAGTTTACCTGGCTGAGCCGCATTGTTAACCTGGTGCCGCAGCAGATCATCCAGTGGGAATCGGTAGACGGGCTGCCCAATCGGGGGGCCATTCGCTTTTACGATCGCAAAGGCAGCACCACCGTCAAACTAACCGTCTCCTACGACGTGCCCGGCATCATCAAGTGGATGGACAACTTGTTTCTGGGCCGGCTGGTGGAGGCTGAGCTGCAGTCTGACCTGGACCGCTTCAAGCAATACGCCCTGACTGCTCAGCAGCAGTCCTCCTGATTCCTTCTAGTGGCTGCTTTGCGAATGGCCCATTCGCTAACGCTATGAATACCCTGGAGCAAGTACAGGCACGGCTAGAACGCTTTGAGTTTGACGCCCTGTTTGTCGAAACTCTGGGATGGGCAGCAGCAAGCCAGGGTGCCCAGGTCGCCTTGCCGGGCGCTGAGGCGTTTTCTGGGCTAGGCTGTCGGGTCATGGCCCATACAGCGACTCAGACTGCGCTAGAGGTTATCGTGCCGGACGTCTGGCGGTTAACGCGGGCGCTGCGGCAGCAGATTTTTGCTGCAGTGGCCCAGCAGGTTCCTGGCCCGCTGCTGATCTTTGTCCACCTAGGCACCCGCAGTCTGTGGCTCTGGTCAGAAACAGCTGGTCAGGCGTCCTGTCTATGCAGCCAGGTTTATATCAAAGCTCAGCCTGGACAGAGCTGGGCTAAACGGTTAGTAGGACTGTGCCAGCCTGGTCGCGATGGCTCGGGCGAGCTGGTATTAGCCCCCGATGGACCTGCTGAGCAAGCCTTGCGAGCCAGTTTGGAGAGTCTGGCTGAAGGCATTGGGGGAATTTCGTTGCGCAGCGATCGCAAACACTACGCCCTAGTGGTGTTTTGCCGTCTGCTGGCGACGCTGCCGCTGCAGCAGGCGGGCTGGCTCGACCAGGGGGATGAGTGGTATCTGCACAACCGCTTTGGCCAGAGCCAGCAGCAGGGTGCTGACCGATTTTTTCGAGAGGTGCTGCAGCCACTTTGGTTCCAGGGCTTCGCGCTGCCGCCCCAGGAACGGCTGCCCCACCTGCCCGCACTGTTGGGAGAGGTGCCTTTTTTACCCACAGGCCCTTTTCACCTGCACCTGCTGGAGCAGCAGTACGGCCAGATTGAGATAGCTGACCAGGCCTTTGAGCCGGTTTTGGAATGGCTGGGGGATCTGGCTACCAGCGTTCCGCCATCCCAGCTGGCAGGAGCGCTGGCCCCCCTGCTGGAACGGTTTGTCAATCAGCTAACGGCTCGTCCCGGCGATTTGGTGTGGGCTACGCCTGCGCCCATTTTGGCGGCGCTGTGCGATCGCACCCTGGAAGCTGCTGTGTTGCGGCAGGCCAGCGCTGGGGGGGCAGCGGCTTCGCCTAGTATGGAGGATCTGCTGATGGCGCTGGAGGGAGCCCAGGCCCAGCAGCTCCTGAATCATCTCGTGACCCTGGCGATTTTAGATCCAGCCTGTGGCTCGGGCCGCTATCTGCTGATGGTGCTGCAGCGGCTGGCTGGGATTTGCGAAATTTTGGCTGCCATTGTGCGAGCAGCGCCGGCTGAGCACTTGCCCGCCTGGCTGGGTAAGGGGTGGCCCAACCTGCCGTTAGCGCCAACGCTGGCAATAGAGTGCCAAATTCTCAACGGTTCGTTTTACGGCGTCGATCTGTCGGCAGCGGCCGTCGAGCTGGCCCGACTCCAGTTTTTTCTGCACCTGGTAGGACAACTGCCTCAGCCCCACGGGCTCTCAAAGCTGCCGGATCTGTCTCTCAACCTGCTGCGGGGGAACTCCCTGGTGGGCCTGATTAAAGTTGATTCAGAACGCTTTGACCAAATTCAAGACAAAGCCCAGACGGTCGGAGAGGATCCTGAAGGGCCTGTTGAGACGGCCCCTGTGGCGCTGCAGGGCAATTTGCTGCAGCCGCTGCTGGCGGAGGACTATCGCAGCATCCTAGCAGAGCGCCAAATCCGCCTGGAGCACTATCGCAGTCAGACGCATCTGTTCTCCGAGGTCGACGGCATTCCTGGCTATGTGCAGGCAGAGTTTTTGCGCGATCGCATTCTGGAGCTCAATCGCACTGCCCAAACCCGGCTCAACCAGCTGCTGCTGAGTGAGTTTAGCCAACAGCTGGGCATTCGCTATCGCCAGGTTGATCGCCAGGGGCGGCAGCAGCGGCGGCTTTTGGGCGCTGCCGATATCGCCGCGCTCAGTCCCTTTCACTGGGGATTTTATGGGCACCAGGTGTTGAGCCGGGGCGGCTTTGATGTGGTGATCTGTCAGCCGCCTTGGGGCGCTCTGCAGGGGTCGCCGGAGGGGTTTTTCACCGCGTTTGAGGACCTCTTTGAGCGCAAGGGCATTACCCTAGAAGCCTTTTGCCACCATCGTAAGCAGCTGCTGACAATTGATAGCGATTTGGCAACGGCTTGGCGCGACTACAGCGGCCAGTTTACGTACCTCAGCGATTATTTTCGCCGCGCTCTAGGCTACCAGGTCTCCGCTCAACCGCCCCCAACGCAGGCCCAAATGCGGCTGTATAAGGCCAGGCTGCTGCTGGAACGGGCGCAGCAGCTGCTTCGACCCGGAGGGATTGGCGCCTTTTTGCTGCCCGCCGACCTGTGGCACCAGGACAATGCTGAGCGCCTGCGAGCCTGGCTGCACGCCGAGAACCACATTCTGGCAGTGGTGGAGCTGTCGAACCACCAGGGCGGGCTGGGGCCGGTACCGACCCGTACGGCCGTTAGCCTGCTGTGGCTGGAAAAGACTGGCCCCGGTGAGGACGCCTCCGAAACGACTCCAACAGAGGGTCATGAGGCTGCCCCCACCTATTCTCACAGCGTTTACCAGGGCCAGGACGCGCCTACTGCCGAAGTCCTAAGCTGCTTGCTCCAGAGCTCGATCGATCTGCCCAAAGAGGGCTTCAAGGCTAGCTGAGTTGTCCAGCACAACGTCGGCGCGGGCAATTTTTTCGGCTAGGGGCATCTGGCTGGCGATGCGGGCCTGGGCCTGCTCGGCGGTGAGCTGGTTGCGGGCTATTAGCCGCTGCTGCTGCTGCTCCGGCATGCAGGCAACGACCCAAATTTCGCTTACCTGGTCGGTCAGGTTGGCCTCAAACAGCAGTGGGATAGCGTGCACCACGATAGGGGTCTCTGTTAGCTCTGCCATTGCCTGGGCAAACTGCTGCCGCACAAAAGGGTGTATCTGCTGCTCTACCCAGGTCTTTTCCAGCGGATTGTTGAAGATGATCTCCCCCAGTTTGGCTCGGTTCAGCTGAGTATCGGGCAGCAGCACTGAGGCGCCATAGCGCTGTGCGATCGCAGCCAAAATTGGAGAGCCTACCGCCACGGCGTCTCTGGCGTAGTCGTCGGCATCGAGCACAGGAATGCCGTAGTGCTCCTGCAGGTAACGAGACACGGTGGATTTTCCGGTAGCGATGCCTCCGGTTAAACCGATGATGCGCTGGCCCATGTGCTGATGGCCTCGCTCAGGCCGTCTAGAGTGTATTCCTGCGCTTCAATATCGACCCGGCCCAGCAGCTCATGGCAGGTTTGAGAGGTCTGCGGCCCAATGGAGGCCACCGCCACGCCGGTTAAATAGCTCTGCCAGGTATCCCCTAATCCCTGAGCCAGCAGGGTGCAGAAGTGGCGTACCGTCTTGGAGCTGGCAAAGGTCACCACGCTGATGCGGCGGGTGGCGATTGCCTCTAGCGCCTCAGGGTCAGGAGTTTGAGGACAGCCCGACTCGTAGGCGGGCACCTCCACTACCTCGGCCCCAGCGGCGCTTAGCTCTTTGACTAAGACCTCACGACCGCCGCTCTCCACGCGGGGAAACAGCACTTTGAGCCCCTTCACTGGTTCAGGAAAATGGGCGACCAGCGCATCGGCAACGTAGTCGGGGGGCACAAAGTCGGGCGCGAGCCCCCACTGGCGCAGCACCGCTGCTGTTTTCTTGCCCACCACAGCAATTTTGAGACCGGCTAGGGCGCGGGCATCTTGGCCCTGGTACAGCAGTCGCTCCAGAGTATAGTTGACGGCATTGGCCGAGGTGAGAATGAGCCAGTCGAAGGTGGGCAGAGATACGATCGCATCGTCTAACGCAGCCCAACTAGACGGGGCGCGGATCTCTAGCGCGGGCATTTCGATCACCTCGGCGCCTTGGGCGGTCAGCAGGTCGGCAAACTGGCTCGATTGTCCGGCAGAGCGCGTGATCAGAATGGTTTGGCCCGTGAGCGGCAGGGGATTGGGGGATTGGGGCAGGGATGGAGCGGGGGGATCGGCTTCTCTGCCGAGGGCGGGAGCGAGGTAGCGACGCAGACCGACGACTTCGCCGATGACGATGACGCAGGGGGAGAGGCTTTCGCCGCGCGTGGTCTGCTCGATGCTCAGCAGGGTGCCCTCCCAGATTTGCTGCTGAGGCTGGCCGGCCCAACGAATGACGGCTACTGGGGTTTCGGAGCGCTTGCCGCTGGTGCGCAGTCGCTGTGCGATCGCGCCCAAATTTCTCCCGCCCATCAGCACCACCAGGGTCTGCAGCTGGGCCAGCGCTGGCCAGTCGGGCAAGTCCATGTCGTGAGCTGTGATCACGGCAAAGCTATGGCTCCAAACCGGGTCGGTGAGGGGAATGCCGGCCAGCAGCGGGGCCGCCAGAGCCGAGGAAAGCCCTGGCACTACCTCAAAGGGGCAGTCTGCCGCCTTGAGCGCCTGAATCTCGGCAGTGGTGCGGCCAAAGATAAAGGGGTCGCCGCTTTTTAGCCGCACCACCTGTTTGCCCTGCTGGCAGAGCTCCACCAGCAGGTAATCAATCTCGGGCTGAGCCGGGCTCGGTTGCCCCCCCCGCTTGCCCACGTCAAACTGCTCACACTCGGGCGGCAGCAGCGCCAACAGCTCCGCGTTGACCAGGGCGTCGTGCACCAGCGCCTGGGCCTGGGTCAACACCTGATACCCCTTGATGGTGAGATAGGCCAGATCGCCTGGGCCTGCTCCCACCAGATATACCTTGCCCGCTGCCACGATGCTGAAGTCCTCCCGGTTGCTGTTTTGGGTGTGTAGAGCCGTACTGAGCTGTTTGGAAAATGGTTTTCTCCATCATGCCTGAGGCCGGACCCGTTCTGGCAGCAGCGCCCCACATAAGCAGGGCAAGAGCCTCCGCTAAAGTGAGCAGCAGCGTTAATTTACGCGACAGTCTCAGAGGAGACTTGTTGACCTCGGCTATTCTAAAAGCAAGCTGGGCTCAGCTATTCCCGTATTGTCTGCAACTACTGGTGAGGTCGGATGTATGAGGTTCCCTTCCTTCTGCCTGGATGGCTCCACCGCTTCTTTGCTGAAGACGGCGCTAAAGACGACGTTGGGAGGCGCTGCTGCATCCATCCTGCTGTCTCCTTTGCTGGGCGCTCAACCCGCGCAGGCAGCGGCTCTGAGTTTTGTGCAGCCGGGCACCGATGGCGCCTTTGCTCCGCTGGTGCCCCGCGATCCGGGAACCTATGGTTTTGAGGGTCGGGGCGGCAGCCCGACCACCTGGGAACTGGGCGTAGGAACCCACACCAGCGTGCCCGGCAGCTTCAACGAGGCCAATTTTTCCTGGGGTGGGCTGACGCCGTTTGAAATGACCTGGACGCCTGGCTCTTTGGTTAGCGTCAGGGTGGGCTCAACAAATCTGTCCTACAGCGCCAACTGGCTGGTGGGCAACGCCATACGGGTTACGGCCAAGCGCAACGCGTTCCTATCTATCTCGGAGGTGGATGGCCAGAGCCTGGTGGGCAGCATTGGCGACATCACTGGGGATGCGCTAGAGAATCTCTACATTGCTGGAGACAGTTTGCTAGACGGCTGGACGTTGAGAGGCCAGATTCAAATTGCGCCCGGCGGCAACTCCCGCAACGAAATCTTGATCACCAGCGGCACGTTTACCTCAGCCGAGACCCCTGAACCGGCGGCGGCAGCAGCGCTGCTTTTGGCTGCTGGGGCAGGCTTTTACCTCAGTCGCCGTACCGCTGCTGCCTAGCACCTCGCGGAATTCCTAGAGCCTTTTAGCAGCTCTGTGTAAAAGCTCCTCAGCACCCAGCGCTGGCCCACCGCTGGGTCACAGTTTCGTGGCATTCTGGATACCAGTGCCAAGGAGCTTTTTTATGATCACGCTGTATCACACCCCCATTTCTCTCAACTCGCGCCGGGTTTGGGTAGCACTGCTAGAAAAGGGGCTGCCCTTTGATTTGGTAGAAGTCAACCTGACGGATGGAGAGCAGTTCCAGCCCGAGTTTCTAGCGATGAATCCGTTTCACCACATTCCGGTGTTGGTCGATGGGGATACGACTGTGATCGAGTCCTTCGCGATTCTTGACTACTTGGAGGCTAAGTACCCCGAGCCTGCCCTGATGCCGAAGGACGCAAGCGCGATCGCAACCGTGCGCATGGTGCAGATGGTCACTCTCAACGAGCTGATGAGCGCGCTAGGTCCTCTAACACGGCAGTTCATGGGCTTTGGTCAGGTGTCGCCGGAGGAGGTTGAAAAAGCTAAGCAGCAGGCGGCGGTTTCCCTGCGGTTTTTTGAGGGCAAGCTGGGAGCTCAGCCCTTCTTTGGCGGCGATCAGCCCTCCCTGGCCGACATTATTTTGGGCATTGTCGCTTCTTGGTTCGACGACATTGGCATTTCCCTA
>DATNQE010000803.1:0-3831 GCA_036702895.1 Trichocoleus sp.
GAGTCGTCCGGGACCGGTCGGAGGTGGGTGCCGGAGACTGAGCCCGGCAGGATCGGAGGAGAGGGCCGGCTCCGCAACGGCCGCCTTGACGGTGATCAGGGGCGGCCGGGTCGCCGAGGAGGAGGCAGGCGGGGATCGCGATGGAAAAGTCCTTCTAAAAACTGCTTTTGAAAAGCTGTTAATCCCCCGATTGAGCCATGAGCGATCCTAAACAGTATCTCCTGCGGGCTGATGACATCCAAAACCTGCCAGAAGTTCGCATCGGTCACCCACTCAACCCTCAGTCCGACATCGGCATCAAGCGACTCAGCGAGGTCGCTGGTTTACAGCGTTTAGCTCTGCGCCAAGGCCGCATTTCCCCTGGCAAAGAGTCTTTTATCTACCACGCCCACCAGAGCGAGGAGGAATTTCTCTATATTCTTTCGGGTCGGGGCATTGCTGAAATTCAAGATGCCGAATATGAGGTTGGCCCCGGCGACTTTATGGGCTTTCCTACCCCCGGCGTGGGTCACCACCTACGCAATCCCTTTGATGAAGATCTGGTGTATCTCATGGGTGGGGAGCGGCGAGATATTGAAATTGGTGAGTTTCCCAAAATCAATAAATGGGGCATCTACAGCAGCCAGCGCCAGGAAGCCTTTTTTCTCGATCAAGCAGCCCTGCAACCGTTTGTCCCCCGCATCCTAAAGGAGCCTTGACCGTGCTGCTAGTCGAGCCCTGCACTATTCAACACCTGGAAGTTTTGCTCCGGGGAAAAGCTGCATTTGTCGATGCCTTTGGCCTGACAGTTGCCCCGGACTATGAGCTAACCCCTGAGCCGCTGCACTACAGCTTGAATGGGCTGCAAGCGGGCAAAGCCCTGCCCCGCTGGTGGGCTCATCTCTTTATCCTCAATGACAGCAGGACGGTGATCGGCATTGGCGGCTACAAGGGCAACCCCGACGCCAGCGGCACTGTCGAGATTGGCTACTCCATTGCCCCTGCCTATCAGAATCGCGGGCTGGGCACTGAAGCGGCCTACACGCTGGTTAGCCGGGCCTTTAAGGATGCTGTGGTACAGACGGTGCAGGCCCACACCTTACCACACGAAAATCCATCAACCCGCGTGCTGCAAAAAGTTGGCATGGTGTTTGCCGGGGAAGTTGTCGATCCAGAGGATGGCCCTATCTGGCGCTGGGCCAAGACTCAGCACCCACTCAATTGACCTAAAAAGCCAAAATTTCAGAGAGGCAAAATGGCGTTTACGCTTGAAAAAGTTGTTCCCTGGGGGCGCTCTTTTGAAGAGTATGTCGCCATGTTTGACCTGACCGAGGCTGATTTACAGCGGCGCATTTTGGGCTGTGGCGACGGTCCAGCAGCGTTTAACTGTCAGCTCACACGGCAAGGGGGTCGGGTCGTTTCTACCGATCCGATTTATCAGTTCAGTAGGGAAGAAATTCGCTCCCGCATCGCCGCCACCTTTACAGAGGTCGTCGAAAAGACTCGCCAAAACCAGGATGAGTTTAACTGGACAACAATCCGCTCACCCGATGATCTGGGCCAGGTGCGCATGGCGGCCATGGAGCAGTTTTTGGCCGACTACGACCCGGGCAAAGCGGCAGGGCGCTATATCACTGCCAGCCTGCCGGAGCTGCCCTTTGCTGATGACAGCTTTGATCTGGCCCTGTGCTCCCATTTCTTGTTTCTCTACAGCCCGCAGTTCGATGCCCAGTTTCATCTAAGCGCCATTGAGGAAATGCTGCGCATTGCCCCAGAAGTTCGAATTTTCCCACTCGTGGAGCTTGGCACCGTCAAGTCGCGGCATTTAGAACAAGTAATGGCGCAGCTTAGTTCTTTAGGCCGCTCCCTAGACGTTAAAACCGTTGCTTATGAGTTTCAGAAGGGCGGCAACGAAATGCTGCGCATCTGTCGATAAAGTCTTGGCTTTATGGAAACCATCAAGTCTGCCATTGCCGTTCAGCCCACACTTTGCACGGAGCGGCTAATTCTGCGTCCTTTCTCCTTAGCCGATGCGCCCAATGTGCAGCGGCTAGCTGGGGAATGGGACATCGCTGCCCGCACCCTGGTCATTCCCCATCCCTACCCGGATGGCTTAGCAGAGCAATGGATTCGCAGCCACCCTCAAGACTTTGCTGCAGGCAACGCCGTCAACTTTGCCATTACCCTGATCGACAACACTTTGTGCGGGGCCATTGGTCTAGGCTTGGTGGCCGAGAACCAGCTCGCCGAGTTGGGCTATTGGATTGGCAAACCCTACTGGGGCAACGGCTACTGCACCGAGGCCGCTAGAGCCTTACTCAAGTTTGGCTTCCTAAACTTGGGCCTCAATCGTATCCAGGCTACCCACTACAGCGATAACCCCGCTTCGGGCCGAGTCATGCAAAAAATCGGCATGACCCACGAAGGCCGCCGTCGTCAGCACACTTTCAGGTGGGGCGAGTTCAAAGACATTGAGCTCTACGGCATTTTGAAGCAAGATTGGCTGGGCGATAGCCAGAATCGGCCTAACGCTCCAGGGCAGCTGTATTAATCATTGCGCCTTGCGCGGTCTAAGCCTACGCATACTCAGCTTCCATTCCTAGAGGGCTGTGGCAATGAACGATTCAACTACCGCTTTTTACGAGGCGATTGCCGATGACTACCCCCTCATTTTTGAGGGTTGGCGGGCCACAGTCCTTCATCAGGGCAAAGTGCTCCATACCTTAATTCAGCATCAGGTGGAGCGCTTTCCGCTGCGGCTGTTGGACTGCTCCTGCGGCATTGGCACTCAGGCTCTTGGCTTGGCGCAGCAGGGTTACGCCGTTGACGGCACCGATCTCAGCCCGGCCTCTGTGGAGCGAGCTAGGGGCATAGCAAAGCAAATGGGGGTTTCTGCCTCGTTTACAGCGGCTAATATGGGCAGCCTGTGGCAGTCAGTGCCCCATGATTTTGACGGGGTGAACGGTAGCGGTATGATCAAGGGCCTGTCCTAGGGCCACCTCACTCTAGAAATTCAAGTACGGGGCAAATTACGTTTCGCTAAGTTTTCCCAAGAGCGGTAAGAGTTTCAATCCCGTGGGCATAACAAGGGTGAGCATAGAGACGGAATAGGCATTTCCCCTCATTGACTCAGTGCTCATCTGGTTTCCGAACCATAAATACAGCACCTGCTTTCCAACTGCTACAGACCTCTCTTCGCCGCCCTTTTGCGGTCCACTACAGCAGCCTCTTTTTTCGATTCAGTTTTCGATTTAGTCTCAGCTCCCCACTCAACACCTGCGGGAGCCCCTCTTGAAGTCCCTGAACGATCAGGGAGGAGAACAGTATGGAATTTCAACAATGGCAAGGGTTTACAGCCGGACGCTGGACTTCTGAAGTCAACGTTCGCAACTTCATTCAAGCCAACTACACGCCCTACCTAGGAGAAGCTACTTTCCTAAGCTCAGCTACCAAACGCACTCAAACCCTGTGGGCCCAGGTGCTGGAGCTGATGGCGGAGGAACGGCAAAAAGGCGTTCTCGATGCAGATACTAAAGTGCCCTCCGGCATCACTGCCCACGCCCCTGGCTATATTGATTCTGAGCTGGAGCAAATCGTCGGGCTGCAAACCGACAAGCCCCTCAAGCGGGCCATCATGCCCTTTGGCGGCATCCGCGTAGTGGAAGCAGGGCTCAAAGCCTATGGCTACGAGCTGGATCCCCAAACCAAAGAAACCTTTACCCGCTACCGCAAGACCCATAACGACGGCGTGTTCGATGCCTACACCAAAGCGATGCGGTTGGCCCGTCGTTCGGGCGTGATTACGGGTCTGCCCGATGCCTACGGTCGAGGGCGCATTATCGGTGACTATCG
>DATNQE010000813.1:0-2681 GCA_036702895.1 Trichocoleus sp.
AGATAGGCAACCACAATATCGCCAGGTTGGGGGTGCTGGGGCGAGCCAGTCTTAGCTTTTCCTCGATAAGCCCAAAGGTCTACCAGCACCTCCTCGCCGGGTCGCAGCAGCGGCAGCATGGATCGGCCTACAACCCGCAGCCGCAGCCGTTGCCGCAGGAGCCACAGCAATAAGTCTGTTAATCGGCTGTGCCGCAAGTGGGTAGGTTCCCCTCTTGGCCCCAAGGCTCCGTCTAAGTTTGCTGCTGCCATTGCAATGCTGTAGGAATAGGGCTAAGCAGCCCTACGCGTTCAAACTCATCTTGAAAACAAACAGGGACGCGGTAATCGCGTCCCTGCTATCTGAGGCCGGACAGAAGGTGGCCGGTAAACGAGGCGTCTAGCTAGCGGTATACCAGGACACGTCGCGGTTCTTGGTTGCCCAGAAGATGCCGTGGATCTTCTGCACGGCTTCCATCAGTTCCTGAGCGTGCTGCAGGCTGACTTCGACTTTACAGGCGGAGCAGAGCTTGGCAGCTTTCCAGAAGGTATCGTGCAGGTCGGGGAATTGCTCCAGGTGAACGGGCTTGAAGTAATCGGTCCAGAGAACCAGCAGTTCTTCCTTAGTCAGCTGAGCCTGCTCTTCTTTAATCGCCACGTAGCGGGAGAAGGTGTTGTTGTAGGCTACCAGCGCTGCCTGATCGCCTGCTGCCGGAGGCGCTAGGTCCACCAGCTTCTTGGTCATCGACAGCACAGCCTCGGCTGCAACCCGAGCGGAGGAAGGATCGTAAACTCCGCAGGGGCCGTCGCAGTGGGCGTGTACTTCAGAAGCGGGAAACCATGCCTGCAGCTTAGAAATTGCTTGGTTGAGCATAAGTATTACGGATTGTTCTCTCAGAGCGGATGTGGACAAGCTTTAACAGCGGGGAGGTTCAGTATCTGTACCGGCAGTAGGGATAATTTTGCAGCGCCTGGTACAGAAGAATTTCAATCCCTATCCCTCCCATACCCATTCTTAAATATAGAAGGCACCGGCTGCAAGCTACAGCGCTGAGCCCGAGCGCAATTTTGCCTCAGCACGCGGCCTGGGTTCTTGAGAGACTAGGACGCCTGTATTATTTGCTGGGTTAAAATACGGTGCGGGCACTCTAGGGCAGACGCTGCCGTGCCTAGACCTTTGGGTTCAGGCGCTGCAGTCGGGTCAGCTCAGCCGTACTGGCTCGCAGCATACGCCACCAGTTCGTCTTACCAACAGGGGAAGGAGACATGATGCCAGCAGTGCCAAAACGACTTCTTTGGGCAGGGCTTTTGGCAGGCCTAAGCAGCCTGCTGACGGCCTGTGATGCGCTGCTAGGAGCTTCCATCCACGCCCTGCCGCCCTGCGTCAATGACAACTGCAACTGCGGCGACTTTAGCAGCCAGGCTCTGGCTCAGCGAGTGCTTGAGAGCTACCAGGGCGATCCCTTTAGCCTCGATCGCGATGGCAACGGCCTGGCGTGCGAAAGCCTACCGCCCGAGGCGCCTGCCCTCGACCCGCCCGGTGTGACCTCGGGCAGTCCTCATCTCGTCTTGGGCAATCCTAGCAATGCCAACAGCAGCAACCCCAACAACTACCTGTTGGAGCGGCAGCAGTATGCGCTGGGCTACGTGCGCGATCGCAACCTCAGCCGCTGGGTCAGCTGGCAGCTAGATGCCTCCTGGCTGGGCAACACGCCCCGCCAAGATAACTTCCGCCCCGATGGGGCGCTGCCAACCGGGTTTTATCAGGTCACGCCCGACGACTACCGGGGCAGCGGGTACGACCGAGGCCACTTGGTTCCCTCCGCAGACCGCAACGCCAGCCCTAAAGACAATGCCGCTACCTTTCTCATGACCAACATCATGCCTCAGGCTCCCGAAAACAATCGGGGCATCTGGCGCGAACTCGAGGAATACGAGCGCGACCTGGTTTACCAGTACGACCGCGAGTTGTACATCATTGCCGGGGCCTATGGCGAGCAGGGCACCATTGGCCGACGTCAGAAAATAACCGTCCCCTCACGTCTATGGAAAGTAATCGTGGTGCTTGATCAGCCCGGCACGGGTGTAGCTGGAATTAGCGAAAGTAGCCAGGTCATTGCGGTGGATATGCCTAACCAGAACATTTCAGGGGAAGACTGGCGGCGCTACCAGACCTCCATTGACAGCATTGAGTTGGCAACGGGGCTCGATCTGCTCTCAAACGTGCCCGTCGATGTCCAGAGCGCTCTTGAGGCTCGATCAAGCCAGGAGTAGAGCGTTAGAGCGCGTGCCGCTAGCGGGACTGGAAAATGTTTTGCACCATTTTGCGATCGCACCGCTTGGCGGCCCCGTCGAGCTCGGCCACTTCTCCATCGCTCAGCTGCCAGCCCAGTGCCCCCAGGTTTTGCTCCGCCTGAGCCAACGTCTTTGCCCCCGGGATCGGCATAGTCCCTTTGCAGATGCACCAGTTGAGCGCTACCTGGGCTGGAGTCTTGCCCCGCGCCTCAGCCACGGCCCTCAGCACTCCCAGCAGCGGTTCAGTTCCGGGCAGCAGCTGCCGAAACACTAGCCCCCGCAGGCCTTTGGGCAGTGGGCTATGGGGGGTGTATTTTCCGGTCAGTAGCCCCAGTCCTAAGGGGCTGTAGGCGATCAGCTGAATGCCGAGCTCATCACAGAGCGCCTTGAGCCCCAGTTCGGTCACAG
>DATNQE010000820.1:0-11099 GCA_036702895.1 Trichocoleus sp.
GGCGCCATCGACGGCGCTTCGGCAGGAGGGCTGCTTTGGGTAAAGGAAAATTCGCGATCGCTATAGCCCCTGAACAGACTAAGGGGCGCTAAATCTAGCACAGAAGGATCAATGCCGTCGTCCGCAGCATAAACAGCCTGATCAGCCGGCGAGGCTGCTCTGAGCTGTTGAGCTCGTTCCAAAACAGGACGAATAACTTCCCGGTGCCCCAGATGGACCCCGTCAAAATTGCCCAACGCTATCAGCGCCGGTGTTTTAGCAGTGGTTGGCGAAGAAGTAATCCACACACTTTACATTTTGACACATTTATTGAGGCCATTTTCTGGGGCCAACTGGGCCGACCTCAGCGATCCCATCGGTAGGCTCACGTCGAGCCTATATAAGCAGCTCGATCAGAAGCTCTTTGATCATAGTTCGGGAACACTGCCGCTGCCGGGTTCTGTAACCCTAAAGCAAAGGGATCTGCTGTCCCAATGAAGCCTTGGTGAGGAAGGGGTGCCTTCCGGGGGATTACGGACGTACCTTTAGCTAAAAAGTTGTTAAGTCTAACTGAGCAGACACAGGCTGACCAGCAGGGACATCTTTTGACAGCCATGAAATCTACGGCCGCGCTAAATGGAGGAGGGCTAGCCCATGAGTATGCCCTGCCCCATTTGCACCTCCAGTCGACGCTGGAGGCATTGACCCTACACCGGGTCACCCTAGACATCCAGGAATCAGCCCGCTGCGTCATTGAGCTATTTGATCGCTATCCTTTGCTGCCGGGCCTGATTCTCAAGCAGGCCGAAAATTTTTTTGGGGTCCTCTCCCGACGGCGGTTCTTTGAACTGATGAGTCGCCCCTTTAGCCTGGAAATGTTTTCCCGTCGCTCGGTTGAAACCCTGTGCCAATACCTGGACGTGCGGCCCTGGTCTTTACCAGCCTCGATGGCTATCGTCAGCGCTGCTCGGCAAGCTCTGCAGCGGGAGCCCGAGTTCTTCTACGAGCCCATTGCGGTGGATAGGCAATCTCAAGGAGTTTGTCTGCTGGATATCCACGAGCTATTTCAGGCTCAGGCCGTGATTCACCAATTGGCAGTGGAGGCGCTACAGGAGAGCCAATATGCCCTTTTAGCGGAAAAAGAGCTGGCTCAAATTACCCTGCAGTCCATTGGCGATGGGGTGATCACGACGGATGCCAGCGGCAGAATTCAGTCTCTTAATCAAATTGCCGAGCAGCTGACGGGCTGGACCGAAGCCCAAGCTCAAGGAATGGGGCTCGACCAAGTGTTTTGCTGTGTCGATGAGGATACCCACCAACCCAAGGCCCATCCCCTAACCCTGCTACTGCCGGCAGAGGCAGCTCCCCAGGCCGACACAGGCCTACTGGTCAATCAACAGGGGCAGGAGCGTGTTGTGGACTATTCCACCTCCCCCATTCGCGATGCTCAGGGGGAAGTGCACGGCGCTGTACTGGTGCTGCGAGATATTACACATCAGCGCCGATTAGCTCGGCAGCTGCACTGGCAGGCTAGTCACGATGCCCTGACGGGCCTCACTAACCGCACTGAGCTGGAGCGCCTGCTGCAGGAAACTGTCCAGCAGCCCCCGCCCCGCTCTGGGTGTCACACCTTTTGCTATCTAGACCTTGATCGCTTCAAAATCGTCAACGATACCTGCGGTCACTTGGCCGGAGATGAGCTGCTGCGCCAGATCAGCGAAGTGCTGCAGCTCCAGGTGCGGGCCAGCGATGTGGTCGCCAGGCTGGGCGGCGATGAGTTTGGCGTTTTGCTTTACGACTGTTCTCTGGAGCAGGGAGAGGCGATTGCTCAAGTCATTCGTCATAAAATTCAGCAGTTTCGCTTTCTTTGGCAGGGGCAGGCGTTTACGCTCGGTGTTAGCGTGGGCATTACAAGCATAGACGGCAGCGCACCGCCTACCGAAATTCTGCGTCGGGCCGATTTGGCGTGTTACTGGGCCAAAGATGAGGGCCGCAATCGGGTTTGCCGCTTCCAGGAGGCGAGCGACCACCGCAGTGTCCAGCTAGGCATGGTATGGGTCTCCCGGCTGACGCATGCCCTGAGTCACAGCGGCTTTCGCCTGTATCGGCAGACGGTTGTAGACCCGCGGCAGCGGGACAAGCCGCTACACAGTGAAATCCTGCTGCGCCTAGTAGACGAGGAGGACACATTTCACCTGCCCAATGCTTTTTTGCCCACGGCTGAGCGCTACAACCTCATGCCCGAACTCGATCGCTGGGTCATTCGTAACGCCTTCAAGTCCTACGGGGCTGCCGCTAGCGGAGAAGCAGCGGGATCTGCCTCCCCCTTGGTTGCCCAGGGAGCTCGCTTTGCCATTAATCTCTCCGGGGCTAGCCTCAATGATGAGCAGCTAGTTGAGTTTATTCGCTCAGAGATGGCCGCTCGGGAAATCGCGCCTTCGCGGGTCTGCTTTGAGATTACGGAGACGGTTGCGATCGCAAACCTGACTCGAGCGAGTGCTATGATGCGTGCGCTCAAGCAGCTCGGCTGCTGCTTTGCCCTGGATGACTTTGGCTGTGGTCTGTCGGCCTTTACCTCGCTTAAAGCACTGCCGGTAGACTTTCTCAAAATTGACGGGAGCTTTATTCGCGATATTGCCACTGACCCCGTAGCCCACGTCATGGTCAAATCAATTCACGAGGTTGCTCAGGTGATGGGGCTCAAAACCATTGCTGAATGGGTCGACAATGAATCGACCCTGCAGATTTTGCAGCAAATTGGCATTGACTACGTCCAGGGCTACTTTATCGATCAGCCCCAGCCGCTAGATTCCCCCCCATCGTCCTAGGCTAGAAGCCTAAGACGATGTCTGGCTCAGGAGAGCGGGTAAGAGGCGATACTCATACAGTGGATCGTCTCCCCGGCCGGAAAGCAGTGCTCCTCAATAAAGCGGAGGATTCCCTGCGCCGTCAGCGGGCGGCTCAGCAAATAGCCCTGGGCGCAGTGGCACTTTAGCTGCCGTAAAACCTCTAGCTGAGACTCTGTTTCAACCCCTTCGGCCAGCACCGTCAGACCGAGCCCTTGCCCCAACGCCACGATAGTTTGAGCAATGGCTGCATCTCCAGGGTTGTCCATCAAGTCCTGGGTAAAGGCTTTATCGAGCTTTAGCGTGTCTAGCGGGAAATGCTTGATCGCTGTTAGCGATGAGTAGCCTGTACCAAAGTCATCTAAGGCAATGCGCACTCCCATCTGCCGCAGCTGCCACAGCACTCGAATAGCCGAGTCCATATCCTGCATCGCGGCGCTCTCGGTAATTTCTAGCTCCAGGCAGGATGGCGGCACCTCAAAGGCGTTTAGCGCCTCCCAAACGATTTGGGGCAAGTCAGCTCGGTAAAACTGCTTGGGAGACAGATTTACGCAAACTCGCAGCCTAGCAAAACCTGATGCCCGCCACGACTGCTGCTGCCTGCAGGCCGCCTGCAGAGCCCAACGGCCAATTTCATGAATTAACCCAGTCTCTTCTGCCAAGGGAATAAATTCACCCGGCGAAACAAAGCCCAACACTGGATGATGCCAGCGAATTAGGGCCTCGAGGCCTACCAAACGACCCGTAGCAATCTCGATCTGGGGCTGATAGTACAGCTCTAGCTGCTCTTGGACCAGGGCTCGGCGCAAATCGCTCTCCAGCGTTAGGCTCTCTAGAGAGTTCTGCACAGCTTCCCGCTGGTAGAGCTGGTAGGTATGCAGCCCCCCCTGCTGAGCCTGCTGCACGGCCACCCCAGCACAGCGAATTAAGGCTTCGGCATCGTCTCCATCGTAGGGAGCTAAAGCCATGCCTAAACTAGAGGTAATAAAGATTTCCTGTCCATTAACCGCAAACGGTTCGCTCATTTGGGCCATGGTACTTTCTATCAGCGCCAGCACCTCTTCTGCTGAATGGAGCCCGGGCATCATTAGGGTAAATTCGTCGCTGCCCCACCGGGACAAAAAGTCTTGGGGCCGTAGGTTATTCTGCAGCCGCTGAGCGACCTGCCGCAGTAGATCGTCGCCCCCGTCCTGCCCCAAACTCTCGTTAATGCGCCTAAAGCGATTCATGTCCAATGTGGCGACTCCAATCATCTCGTTAGATTGGTCCGCCTCCATCAGCGCTAGAGTTAATCGCTCCATAAACAGCAGCCGATTGGGCAGGCCGGTGAGAGTGTCGTGGGAGCTCTGATAGCGCACCATAGCCTCTACTCGCCGCTGCAGCACCGACATCGATAGATGCAGGCCGACTGCCTGCATTAGCTTGAGTTCCTCCGGGCTCCAAGGCTGGGGCTGATCCTGACGCAGCTCTCGCCACAGCTGGAAAGACAGCTTGGGGAACTGCAGGCGCTGATTTGAGCTGCACTGACCTGCCCACTGAATATCGACCGAGATGCCCCGCCGAAACAGGGTTAGGTAGCCCAAGCATTGCTCCTGAAAAACCAGCGGTGCCACCAGCAGGGAGCGAATAGGAGTAGGCTCCAGCCGCTCGCACAGGTCTGGCCAGCAGCCTTGCTGCTTCAACTCCGTTAGGGTCAGGCTAAAGGGCTGATGCTTGAGCCGATTTACCGAATCCTCCCCCTCAGGCGCCACCTGCGGCTGCATCTCCTTCCAGAGCCAGCTATTAGTCTGGGCGTTGCTAGGAACTGGAGCGCTGGTTTCCTGCAGCTCAAAAACCTGCTCCTGAAGCAGAACTTCCCACAGGTCGTCCCCAAGCTGATCGTTTTGAGGCTGGTCGCCAACGGTATAGGTTTGATCGTGAGGGGTAATCCGATCGCCCAGCAGGTGCAGCCGGCCGCCGCTGGCATTGAGAGCTTCGACCAGGGTTTCTAGAACCTGCTGGCGTAGGGTGGGAAGCGCTAGGGGGTAGTGCAAAATTTGGCTCACTCGGCTAAGCAACGCCTCGTGGGCTGCCTGCTGGCGGGCCTGGCTGAGCAGGAAGGATTGTGCGATCGCAATTTCTAACTGATCTGCCAGCAGCTGCAGCAGCTGCAGTTCTCGCTCGCTAAAGCGACGGGACTGGGAATGATGGACGACTACAAGCCCCCAGAGTCTGCCCAGATGCAGAACCGGTATGACTAAAGAAGCCGCGACTCCCATTGCCGTTAGGTACTCAACATGGCAGGGGTCTACCGGGCTGTAGTCCACTTGATAGTAGTCTGTTGGGACAGCTTCCCGGCGCTGCAGCTGATAGCTCTCTTCACGAGCACTCGTTGCTTTGCGCTGCCCAGCGACATCTACAATGACCCGCAGCCGTGCACTTTCAAATTTTGCTCGCGCCTCCAAGGGAATATCTGCCGCTGGAAACCGCAGCTGACGTAGACTCGGCAGTGCCTCTAGATTAACGGCTTCAGCAATAACTTCGCCGCTGCCGTCGGGCTCGAAGCGGTACATCTTGACCCGATCTACCTGTAGGAGGCGATGAACCTCCTCTACCGCAGCTTCCAAGACATCTTCTAAATCTAAAGATTGTCGAATTCGGCTGGTAATTCGATAGAGCAGATTCTCGTAGTCAGACACACTGGTAATCCTTTAAAAAGCGGAAAAGCGAGCGAAAAATCTGGTTTCTGTTATGGCTTCTGATATTTAGGAGTGTTCCCAGATACATCGTTGCGATACAAAGCTTAGAAGCTTAGCTTTTACAAGTCGTTATACGTATAGGGTCAATACGTGAGGCCAGCGTTGTGATAGCCGTTGCCCATTGCTTAGGGCACTTAATTTGGAAAGCGCAGGGAGACTGCTGCAGGCATTTCTGGAAGAACGCTTCCAGCCCGCGCAGCCCTACAGCTCGCGCTAATTCTCATGCCATTCCCTTAGCAGAGCGGCTCCGATGGTGCGCAGCTCGCACAGTCGTTGCTCAAACAAAAAAGGGAAGGCCCTCTCAGACCTTCCCTCTGTAACAGCTGGAACTAAACCGGCTGCGTTTTAGTATGTTGGGATCTACGCCTTAGCAACTGCTTCGGGCGTTTTAGCCGTCAGCCGCTCATAGGTTGACCGCATCTTCAGACCGACCAGTACCTGGAACAGGCCGCTGCCGTTGTTAGAACCAGGGTACTCGCGGTGCTTCAGCAGCAGTTCGCTCATCTCGCCGTAGTACTTGGTAGAGGTGTTGCTCAGGTGGCTCTCGATGTAGATCATTTCTTCCAGCCGGTCAAACTGGCCGTCTACTTCCAGCACAGACACTTCGTTGCCGTAGTAGGCATCGGGGCCGTAGTGCATGCGAATACCGGGGTAAGAGCAGGTCAGCTTGCGGCCGCAGGGGATCCAGTCAATGGTCGAGCCCTCGTCAAACAGGTAAACCGGCTCAAACCCTTCAACACCTTCCCGCTGGATCAAGCGCACCCGCAGCACTTTCTTCTCCTGGTCATCGGGAATGAGCTGAGTCGGCAGAATTTGGATGACGACATCGGCATACTGCTTCTGCACATCGATGTAGGCTTCGAAGTCGGGACGACGGGCGTTGATCGAGGCCAGTACATCTTCGTAACGGTGGCCGCGCTCAGCCATGTCGCGCTGGATCTTCCAGGCGATTTTCACCTCGTCGCTAATGTCGAGGTAGACGCTAAAGTCCAGCAGCTCACGCACCCGCTCATCGTAGAGGGGGTGAAGACC
Source organism: Trichocoleus sp. (assembly GCA_036702895.1). GTDB lineage: Bacteria > Cyanobacteriota > Cyanobacteriia > Phormidesmidales > Phormidesmidaceae > JACVSF01. Next base: position 6,596 of record DATNQE010000820.1, read on the forward strand.
TTCTACCACAATGATGTGGTTGGGGTTTACCCGCTCTGGCGGATCGATCTCGCCAGTTTCGTGGTTGTAGATAGGCTTATCAACGGGCTTTCCTTCCTTAAGCGCTTTGATTTGCTCGTACATCAAATCAAAGTTGTTGGCTTTGGGGTTTAGCGCCGTTACGCCCTGTTCCTTACGCTGCTTGCGATCTAGGCTGTGGTAGTCATCCAAGCAGATGACCGTCATAAACTCTTCGCCAAACAGATCAGCAAGGCGACGCAAAAAAGTAGATTTGCCGCATCCAGAGTCTCCGGCAACACCGATTAAAACCACGCGGTCTGGCTTACTGGTCATAGCTTCCCTCTAAACAACACGCATAAAACGACGGCAGCTTCCGAGTTAAGTAGAATGCTATCCTCCCTGGCTGCTCTACAAAAGCCCCCCACTATCGAAGGAGGCAAGCTCTGCTTCGAATGGGGTCTCGAGCCGAGAACCAAGCTGAATGAAACCATCAGGTCAAGCGTCACCCTGAGCGCCAGCCTCAGTTTAGAACCTCAGAGCCCAGTTCCGTAAACTGCGCTACAGGAAGTGAACCAGACAGCACTACCAACGCCGGAGAAAATTAGACCTGACCCTGGTGGTTTAAACAGCACCTTGACCCAGAGGGCCAAAGGCACGAGGGAGGTAAGTATTTCATACTAGTAGTTAGTAGCATCCTACCAGAACCGGACACGCTCCTACAACTGACTTCTATTAACTGATCCCTATCGTTTTGGAGGCGACAGGCGATCTTTAAAGCACTATCTAGGGGGGTAGCTAAAGACCTACCGAAAATAGGATTTTCGGCTGCTGAGAGGCAGATTTTTAGTTATATACCGACAAAAAGCGTCGGAGGTCACAATCCTTGTAGAGAAAATTCGTTAGCCTCAAACAGTAATAGCGGTGTCCAGGTCTGCGGGAGCGTGTTCTAGACTGCCCAAAGCTCATGACTTGAGCCAACTAGGCTGCCTTACAGTGATACGCTAGGGTAAGCATTAGCCTAAGTATTTCGGGGACTATCCTCGACTCTGCGTAGGCTGGCTTACCCAAAAGAGAAGCTTATTCACTTCATAAGTAGTTGTTAGTTGGGTCGGGAGAGTCACGAGTTAAATATGTACAATCCAAGCGTAAGCGGCGGTAACGCTAGCTCTGTGGCGGGTAGCCGTCTCTTTGTGTATGAGGTTCAGGGACTGCGCCAGAGCGCTGAGTCTGATCGCATAAACTACCCCATTCGGCAGAGCGGTAGCGTGTTCATTACGGTACCGTATGACCGGATGAATCAAGAGATGCAGCGGATTACCCGACTGGGTGGAAAAATCGTTAGCATTCGCCCCCTGGAAAACGGAGCAGCCTTGAGTACCCCGACTGCGGCACCCGCTGTTGCTCACAGTGCACCAGCAGAAGAGACCCCTAAGCCCATGACTCAAGCTAAGCCCAAGGCGGAGAAGACGGTTCCCGTCAATCTCTACAAGCCCAAAGATCCTTTTGTCGGTAAGGTCATTTCCAACGAGCCTCTGGTTCAAGAAGGCGGCATTGGCATCGTTCAGCACATTAAATTTGATCTGTCCGGCGGCAATCTCCACTATCTGGAAGGGCAGAGCATCGGTATCATTCCGGCCGGCACTGATGCAGCGGGTAAGCCCCACAAGCTGCGCCTCTACTCTATTGCCTCTACTCGTCACGGCGACGACATGAACGACTCTACGGTGTCGCTCTGTGTGCGTCAGCTGGAGTACAACAACCCCGAAACTGGGGAGAAGGTCTACGGCGTATGCTCCACCTACCTGTGTGGCATCCAGCCGGGAGATGAGGTCAAGATTACCGGGCCTGTCGGTAAGGAAATGTTGCTGCCTGAGGACCCTGAGGCTACCGTCATCATGTTGGCAACAGGGACCGGTATTGCACCCTTCCGCGCCTTCCTCTGGCGGATGTTTAAGGCCGAGGAGAAGAAAGCTAACCCCGATTACGAGTTCAAGGGCTTGGCCTGGCTGGTCTTTGGTATTCCCGTGTCGCCCAACATTCTCTACAAAGAGGAGCTAGAGGCGATGGCGACTGAGTACCCCGACAACTTCCGCCTGACTTACGCCATTAGCCGTGAGCAGCAAAACGCTAAGGGCGGTCGTATGTACATCCAGGACCGGGTGGCTGAGCACGCTGCTGAACTGTGGGAGCTGATGCAGAAGCCCAACACCCACACCTACATGTGCGGTCTGAAAGGTATGGAAGACGGCATTGATGAGGCGCTTTCGGCTGAGGCTGCTAAGCACGGCGCTAACTGGGACGATTTCCGCAAACAAATGAAGCGGGAAGAGCGCTGGCACGTTGAAACCTACTAAAACAGGGGGCTAAGGCAGCTTACCGGCAGCCTTTAACTCGCTAGGAGCTTATTTAGAGAAAGGGCAGGGACGCGCTTAGAGCGTGTCCCTGCTTTTTTGTAAGGCGTATCGCGGCGGGTTAGGGGCAGGAAGCGCCTACAATTGGGGGGTGGAAGCGCAGAAGATAGGACGGAAAGCTTTGGCGGTTAAGATTGGCCTTCTAGGATTGGGGACAGTAGGCACGGGCACAGCCAAGATTTTGCTGGACCCCGCTGAGCGACACTCGCTGGTAGGCGAGCTGGAGATTGTGCGAGTGGGCGTGCGCGCTCTAGACAAGCCTCGCGATGTTAATATCCCCCCCGAGCGGCTGACGACTGACTTAGAAGCAATTGTGAACGACCCGACCGTGGACGTCGTGGTGGAGGTCATCGGCGGTTTGGAGCCTGCCCGTTCCCTGATTCTTAAAGCGATCGCAAACGGCAAGCACGTTGTCACTGCAAATAAGGCCGTCATTTCCCGCTACGGTGACGAAATTTTTACGGCGGCAAACCAGGCAGGCGTATATGTCCTGCTCGAAGCCTCTGTGGGCGGCGGCATTCCGGTAATTCAGCCGCTGAAGCAGGCGCTGGGGGTAAACCGCATCCACGCGGTAACGGGCATTGTCAACGGCACGACGAACTACATCCTGACGCGGATGAAGCGCGAGGGCGGCGACTTTGAGCCGATTTTGACCGACGCCCAGCGGCTGGGCTACGCAGAGGCCGATCCCAGTGCCGATGTAGACGGGCTTGATGCGGCGGATAAGATCGCAATTCTGGCTTCTCTGGCATTTGGCGGCCGCATTAAGCTCTCCGAAGTGTACGCCGAGGGCATTCGCAACGTCACTGCTGCCGACATTGCCTACGCAGACAAGTTGGGGTTTGTGATTAAGCTACTTGCGATCGCACGTCGCGACGCCCCTATCTCGCAAGAGCAAACCGATCAGCTCCAGATTCGCGTACACCCCACTCTCGTACCTGAGAACCATCCGCTAGCCAGCGTCAACGATGTGTACAACGCCATTTTGGTGGAGGGCGACCCGATTGGGCAGGTAATGTTCTTTGGGCCGGGGGCCGGAGCGGGGCCAACCGCCAGCGCCGTAGTTTCAGACCTGATCAACCTGGCCGCCAGCCTCAAGTCTCAAGGCGCTCCGCTGCCTGAGTCCAAGGCTGCGAACCCGCTGCTGGCCTGCTCGCACCAGCACTACTGCAAGGTCAGCCCCATGTCTGACATTGTCAGCCGCTTCTATGTGCGGCTGCTGGCAAAGGACGAGCCAGGGGTGATCGGTAAGCTGGGCACCTGTTTTGGCAACCACGACGTCAGCCTGGAGTCGGTGGTGCAAATAGGCATGCGCGACAACTGCTCTGAGATTGTGATTGTCAGTCACGAGGTGAAGGAAGCTAATTTCCAAGCTGCTCTAGATGAGCTGCGCAGCACGCCCGCGATCCACAGCATTGCCAGCGTTCTGCGGGTGCTCTAGCGGTGGCTGGGGCTCAGGGTATAGTGACTCAGGATATTGCAGCTCAGGATATTGTGGCTCGAACACGGTACGGGCATGAGGTTTCGGGCCTGGCGCTGTGGCAGTGGTGGCAGACTGCTCGCCAGCAGGCCCAAACAGCGGGCATCGATCCGGCAGAGGCGGACTGGGTTCTCTATGCGCTTAGTAATGTTGATGGCTTGACGCTTAAGCTAGGGCGTCTGCGAGAGCAGCCCAAAGTAGCAGCTCGCGTATCCTTAGCAGAGCTGACGGAGCTGTGGCGGCGGCGGGTGGAGGAGCGGGTGCCGGTCCAGTACTTGGTGGGCTCGACGCGCTGGCGCAACCTAACGATTCGAGTGTCTCCAGCGGTGCTGATTCCCAGGCCAGAGACAGAGCTAATTGTTGATCTGGCGCTGGAGGCTGCTGGCCGCAGTTCTGTAGCGGAGCAGTTGCAGCAGGGGATTTGGGTGGATTTGGGGACGGGCAGTGGTGCGATCGCACTCGGCCTTGCCCAGGCGTTTCCCAAAGCCAAGATTTACGCTGTGGATATCAGCGAAGCAGCATTAGCGATCGCCCGTGAAAATGCGGCCCTGAACGGATTAGCCGAGCGAATTGAGTTTCGCTGCGGCAGCTGGTTTGAGCCGCTAGAGGACTT
>DATNQE010000009.1:0-5947 GCA_036702895.1 Trichocoleus sp.
GAGTCTGAGTGAGATCGTCGCTCTCCCCTGCCGGAGCGAGATCGAGCCAGAGGGTCAGGTCCACCTCAAACCACTGCCCCAGCACGTTTTCTTCCGGTAGAGCTCCTATGTAGCCATAGGCGCGAATTCCGGTAACGTGAATGTGATCTGTCGTTGGGTTCATGATCAGCCCCTAAAAGCTCTCTATAACCGTGAGTGACCGTACCGCTGTGAACGAGTAAGGCACGCTACCCCAGCCAGTGGTCGCCAGAAAAGTTAAACCACTGCTGCACCAACATTCCTAAGCCAACAGCAGCAACAATCCAGGTCACTTTAGTCAGGCGAGGCGAGGCAACTACCGCCAGAATTACGCCCAAGCTCACCAGAGCGAAGGGGCTGCCAAAGGTGTGGCGGGCGGTGCTGTAGAGGGCATTCATGTTGGCCAAAAAGTTTATTCCGACGTGGGCCAGGGCAAAAAAGAGGCAAAACAGAACGCTAAAGCGGCTCACAGAATGAACGTTGGCGTCGGATGCCTCTACGGCTTGAGGAGCAAGCCAGGTGGGCCTGAGCCACCGGGCCAGAGCGATAAATAGAGAAAACACCAGCGGGTGCACCAGCAGCAGGTAGGCCCAGGGCTGGCGCGGTAGGGGAACGGCGATTTGGTGAGGTGATGGGGATTGGCCCAGCTCTTTGGAAGCGGCGTTGCTAGCCCCCCGGGATTGCTCCTGCTTAGGCTGCCGCAGGTAAGCCAATAGCAGCAGTCCCGTCAGCAGCGCCAGCGCTACAGGCAGATACAGCCCGTGCAGATCCATCAGCAGCGATCGCGGCAGCAGCAGCAGACTGGGGCGAAAAGCAACCGTGCGGCCCCACTCTAGCTGCCGCTGAAAGGGCCCCAAGAATGTGGCGCCTTGGGCTGCACAAAAAGCTCCGTAGAGGGAGTATCCAATGGCGCTGCCCAGCACCAAAGTAGCCCCTTGCCCTAGCGCTAATGACCCCTGAGGAAACGGGCTGCGTCGGCTGATGAGGAACCGGCAGGTGAGGCTGACGCCTACGGCAAAAAGCGTCTGCAGCAAAATTGGCCGATTCAGGTTGAGCAGCAGGATGGTCACCAGCAGCGACGCATAGAGCAGCCCCCTGATAATGGGCGTCGGTTTGGTTTCCTCAAGCCGGTAAAGCAGCAGCAGCAAAAGCGCGCTCAGCAGGCCAAATAGGCTCTCGGTGTAGCCAATGGAGTGAAAGATGGCGTTGGGGCCGAGGGCGTAGAGACAAAAACACAAGAATGCGATCGCGCGGTGACGAATGATCCGCTCAAAGGCCAGCAGCGTTAGCGGCAGTGAGAGCAAAAAAAGGCTCTGAGTGAAAATAAATGAGAGCCTCAGCCCATCTGGCGCGGTGAACGGAGCAAAGGCCTTAAGCACCAGCGGCCACAGCGGGTACCAGGCTGAACAGTGAGGATTGAGCGCCAGATCTACATAGTGAATTGCATCCCAGTAGACCAAATTCCAAGTTTGGTGAATCTCCTCCCAGGAGGCAGCGCTCCAATCGAGCGCATTTTTGTAGGTGGCAGGCTGGAAGTATTTGTGCCAGCCCGCTCCACTTAAGCGCAGCGCTCCGTACTGACAGCTCAAATAAATTGCGGCAACCGCCAGTACCTTGTACCAAAAGCGGCTCAATAGCGCCCCAGCGGCCATAGCAGTTCCTAGCCAACGAGTCCCACTGTTCCAGGCTACAGGCTTGGGGCACCGGGCTCAAGCGCCAGAGGCCGGTGATGGTGGATTGGAGCTGTGCGGTCCTACGCCAAATCTCGGTGGGTAAAAGGCTTGGCCTGCTCCCCAGAGTAGGTAGCGACCACGTGCCCTTGGCCCACAATTTTGTACTTATAGGTCACTAAGCCCTCTAGCCCCACCGGACCTCGGGGCGGCATCTTTTGAGTGCTGATGCCTACCTCAGCCCCAAAGCCATAGCGGAATCCGTCGGCAAAGCGGGTCGAGCAGTTGTGATATACCCCGGCCGCATCCACCTGGTTCATGAACGTGGCCGCCGCCTGCTCGTCCTCGGTAATAATGGCGTCGGTGTGGCGAGAGCCGTAGGTGTTGATGTGGCTTATGGCCTCACTAAGGGAATCGACCACTTTGATTGCAAGAATCAGGTCGCTGTATTCGGTGGACCAATCTTCTTGCGTGGCCGCCTTAATTTGAGGTAGAACCTCCTGCGTTGCCGCATCTCCCCGCAGCTCCACCGCTGCTGCGGTTAGCGCATAGGCAACCTGGGGCAAAAATTCAGCGGCAATGCTCTGGTGCACCAGCAGCGTCTCAATCGCGTTACAGGCAGAGGGGTATCCCGCTTTGGCATCTAGCGCGATCGCAACCGCTTTCTCAAAATCCGCCGCCGCGTCGACATATAAATGACAGATGCCGTCAGCGTGGCCCAGCACCGGAATGCGCGTATTTTCCTGTACGTAGCGCACAAACGAATTGGAGCCGCGAGGAATAATCAAATCCACATAACCCTCTAGCTCCAGCAGAGCGCGGGTTTCCTCCCGGGTCGTCAGCAGCTGCACTGCTGCCGGATCGACGCCTGCGGTTTCTAACCCCTGCTTGATTGCCTGGACCAGCGCCTGGCAAGAGCGCACCGCTTCCTTGCCGCCCTTGAGAATCACGCCGTTTCCCGACTTCACCGCCAGGGACGAAATCTGCATGACCGCATCGGGCCGCGACTCAAAAATGACCCCCAGCACGCCCAGAGGGCAGGCTAGCCGCTGCAGGATCAGCCCATCGTCTAGCTCCCGGTGAATCTGCACCGCGCCCACAGGGTCGGGCAGCTTGGCCACATCGCGCACTCCCGCGATCGCACCTTTGAGCTTGACCCCATCTAGCTTTAGCCGACCATACAGCGGCTTTGCCAGATTCTCTGCAATTGCCGCCTCACAATCGGCCTCATTGGCCGCCAAAATTTCTGCTTCATGCGCCTCTAGCGCCTGGGCAATGGCCTCAATCGCCCGGTTTTTTGCCTCGCTAGAGAGCCCTGCCAGCGCTTGAGCCGCCTGGCGAGTTTGCTGTGCGATCGCAGTTAGCGAAATCGCTTCGGAAGCCGCGGGAGAAACAGTCATGGTGCCGTAAAGCCTTTGCAAATATGCAGATCGCAAGTTTAACAAACAAAGGTGGAGGGGGAGTAGGGGCGTCAAAGGGGTTGGAAAGTCGAGCCGCGATGGAGTAAGCAAGTCAGGAAACCACTGGGATCTTTTTGACTAGCCATCACACCTCTACTTCTCTTGCCTACCGGCTCTCGCTAAACCAACAAAAACCGCACTAGCACAAAAATTCCTACCACAGTCAGCTGCATTGCCATTGTCGGCAGCCCGTAGCGCAGGAAGGTGCGGAAGTGGATGGGCTTACCATGCTGCTCAGCGATGCCTGCGGCGACGATGTTAGACGATGCACCAACCAGAGTGCCGTTGCCGCCCAGGGTAGCGCCGTACATCATGGCGTAAAACAGCGGCAGGGTCTCAGCAGGGAACTGGCCTGCAAAGTCGGGACTGAGCACTTCGGGAGGAGCCATGCCGACGTTGACCAGGTAGCCCTTGAGCAGCGGCACCATCGCCACTACCAGGGGAATGTTGGGCACCACGCTAGAGAGCAAACCAATGGTCAGCAGCAGCAAAATAGCGCCTAGGGCAATGTTGCGCCCCAGCACAAAGGCCAAAATGCCCGACGCACCGCTGATGATCCCGGTCTTTTCCAAGCCGCCGATCAGCACAAAGATGCTCATGAAAAAAATCAGCGTGCTCCAGTCCACGTCGCGCAGCACGTGCTGGATCGAGTCAATCTTGCTGTGATGGGTAATCAGCAGGCAGAGCGCCGCCCCCAACAGCGCTACCGACGCAGGGGAGATCGGTACCGGCAGCGACTCGCCAATGACAAAAAACACCAGCACCAAGGCTACGACACCGCCGCCCAGAGCCAACATTCGGGGATGGTTCACCTGAGGTTGGGGAAGGTGGCTGAGGTCGTCGAGCTCTTTGTTCCAAATGTCGCTAAAGAGAACCGGCAGCAGAAAGACTACCGTCAGCACGGCGATCACGCCGCCTAAACTGAGCTTAGTCAGATAGTCCAAAAAGCTCACATTGATGGCATCGCCCACGATAAACGTGGCTGGATCGCCTACTAGCGTGAGCAAGCCCGCGCTGTTGGCAACAAACACCATGAGGATGAGCAGGGGCACGTAGTTCACCCCAATTTCAGCAGCAATGGGCGGAATTAGTGGGGCCAGCAGCATTACGGTCGTCGCGTTGGGCAGCATGGCACAGACCGGCGTGGTCAGCGCCACGATCCCCAGCAGCAGCCGCTTGCCCTGCCCTTGTGCCAGCAGCACCATTTGCGTCGCTAGGTACTCAAATATGCGGGTCGGCTCAAAAGCCCGCACCATCACCATTACCCCAAAAAACAGGGCCAGCGTAGCGTGGCTACGGCCAATGTAGCCAATCGCCTCGTCGAGCGTGAGGACATTGAGAAAGACCAGCAGCAGAGCCCCCAGTAGGGCCGCGATCATCAGGTGAACCCACTCAGTGATGATCAGAAAAATAACGCTCGAAAAAATCGCTAGAGCTGCGATCGCTTGCCAATCCATAAATGCTCCCTTGCCATGCAACTGGGCAATCGTTACCCGGAGATCGGCAGAAAGCAGCATAAAAATGCTTCTGCGAGTCCCCCTCAACGCCGACGAAGTTAGCTGACGGGCTAGGAATGAGAGATCTCCTCCTCACTTAGTGAGGTTCGCCCCGATTAACCGGTTCCTCCGCTCTGGTCCAGCAGGCCAGATTAGGCTCATTGACTCTAATGAATTTCCATCGAACCTAGCATTTCTCTATCTCTAGAGCAATGGCAGGTGGCTTCTATCAGAAGAAAGAAATTGTGAAAAAGGCTGAGGAGTGGGGAAAGTGGGGGATGCGGATAGCAAGCAGTAAGGGTTTTTGCTCCCTTTTTTCTCTGCTGCCCCGCCCTTGCGTTTCCTGGTGGCTGTCTAAATCAATCTCTGCTTCAGCCAAAAGTTCAACAACGGCAGGGCAATGCGGTAGCCCATCTCAGGCCCGTAGATCAACCCCTTCTGCTCAAGGCTGCTTAAGGCACCCTGCAGGCTGCCGCCTCTGGAGAGCTGGTGTTTTTTGATATAGGCCTGGGACTGAGGACTGTCAGTAGGATCAAGGGCAAGAGTCTCCAGCACGCGGGCCTGGGCTGGGGGCAGCAGCAGCAGCAGCGCCTCAAAGGTAACGGCGTTGTCTTGTACTAGAGAGAGCATACTGCGCTGCACGTGATACGCCTGGATCAGTCCAGGACTTTCTTTAGTACCAAACGCCTGGTGCTCAAGCCAGATGCGCTGGGCCAACGCGATCGCATCGCCAAAGTGGCCCTGCACGTAGCTAAGAAACAGAGACAAGGCCTCGCTGGCGGGGTCAAACTTTAGCCCCTCAGCAGCCATTGTGAGGATTACCCACGGCTCCAGATCTGTATCTATCAAGGGCTGGAGACGAATGACGGGCAGGCCACTCTCATAAACCCAGGGTTCGGCCATGGTGGCAATCAGCGCATAGCTGACCCGGCTCTGCCGCTGAATTTCACCTCTTAAGTAGGTCTCCCAGCGGCCCTGGCGATCCCAAGAGCGAATGTGGGGCAGATTGTGAAAGACAATAACGACCTGGCAGTTGAGCCACTCCGCCATGCGCTGGGGCAGAGACAGCAGGGCTTCTAGCAGCGCCCACTCTTGCTCAACGGTTTCTGTCCGGCTCATCTGCGGCCAGATTAAGCGGGCCTCGGGCTGGGACTGATCGAGGGTGAGGGGCTGCTCCACGCTCCAGCGCTGCACCAAAGCCTGCTCAGCCGGAGTCGCGAAAATCTCCATCAGACCGTCTGCCAAAAAGCGCAGAAACTGTCCTCCACTGCGACAGCGCAGGCAGTCAATCTCCATCATTTTT
>DATNQE010000035.1:0-3413 GCA_036702895.1 Trichocoleus sp.
CATTGCTCAGATTACTTTATCTTCGAGCTACTTACGGAAGCGCTGTCCCCAAATTATTTAATTTGGGAAGCTGACGTTCTACCATCAAACTGCATTTGCGGCTGAGGTTGAACGTTACTCACGTCTTCATGTGCTTTACTATGCAACCTGGCACTTCATTATAGGGTAAGTTTGCTGGCGTTGCGGCTCAGGAGTTGCTTTTCACGACAAGATATTTGGTTTTGCTACGGTCTGATCCGAATCACAATGGTGCTTCGTCTAACCTGGTGTAATAGCGGCAGGAGAGCGTCACCTCCAACGCTTCCCCGTTGCGGCTATTCTTCGCTGACGGATATAAGTTCCCTGAGTTGGGTGGGCAGACTGTGAGTATACTTCAGAGAAAAGTGACGGGCGTCGTTTACTCTGAGGCCCTGATATCGCCACCCGGCACTCTTTTTTGACATGAGCCTAAGCATGTTCAACGCCACTGAAATACTCATTTCCGACTTTGTGGACAAGCTGAGAGCTGGCTACCACCGTACTTATGGCGGCCTCAAGCCTGACTACGAGGACATCATTGCCTGGGCAGGCAGCATGGCGCTAGAGAATATTGCCAACAGTGATGCGCTTTATCACAACGTTGAGCACACCATTTTGGTGGCGCTAGTGGGCCAGGAAATTTTGCGGGGCAAACACATCCGTGAGGGAGGTGTGACCTGCGAGGATTGGCTGCACTTCATAATTTCTTTGGTCTGCCACGATATCGGCTATGTCAAGGGCGTTTGCCGCGCCGACCAGGACCGAGAGCATCTCTACGCTACTGGCACCGGGGATGAGATGGTGCATTTGCAGCCGGGAGCTTCGGATGCATCCCTCACGCCTTACCACGTTGACCGGGGCAAGCTGTTTATCGAGGAGCGCTTTGGCGGTAACCGCATCATCAATGCCGAGATTATCAAGCGCAACATTGAGCTAACCCGCTTTCCGGTGCCTAAGGAGGAAGACCATCAGGACACGCTGTACTTTCCCGGCCTGGTGCGGGCAGCAGATTTAATTGGACAACTGAGTGACCCTCGGTATTTGAAGAAAATTAGCGCCCTCTTTTACGAATTTGAGGAAACCGGCCAGAACAAGTATCTCAAATACGACCACCCAGGTGATTTGCGCCGCAATTACCCCAAGTTCTACTGGAATGTAGTGCATCCCTACATTCAGGACGGGCTGCGCTATTTGTCATTAACGCAGGAAGGCAAGCAAATTATTGCTAACCTGTACTCTAATGTGTTTATGGTGGAAAACGAGCGAAGCATTGTTCCCACCTAGGCGCTTATGAGCTGGGCTTATGAACTGGTGGCAAAAATTTAGACGCAATCGGCTGGCCCAGCTAGGGGCGATCCTGCTGATTCTGATGTATTTGGTGTCGATTGGAGCCGGGTTCTTTGCGCCCTACAGCCCGTACGACACCCAAATCAATGGCTCTCTGCTGCCGCCCACTACAGTGTATTGGCGTAATCAGGAAACAGGACAGTGGATTGGTCCCCACGTGTATCCTACGGCGCAGGGGCCTGTGGAGCTAGAGTCGGGCAATCGGGAAGTAACGGTTGACTTCTCTGAGCCTTCTCCAATTCGCTTGTTTACTCGCGATGCTCAGGGAGGATTTCACCTGTTTGGCACCAGCGGGCCAGGCCACTTTAATCTTTTGGGTACAGATGAGCAGGCGCGCGACCAGTTTAGTCGCCTGCTGCACGGCAGCCGCGTTAGCCTTTTTGTGGGCCTTATCGGGATTGCCATTTCCTTTCCCATTGGCATGTTGGTGGGCGGACTGGCGGGCTACTTTGGTGGCGCTGTAGACGCTACACTGATGCGTTTGGTGGAGGTCATTATGACGATCCCCAGCATTTATCTATTGGTGGCGCTAGCAGCGGTACTGCCGCCTGGGTTAAGCAGCATCCAGCGGTTTATGCTGATTGTGCTGATTACCTCGTTTATCGGTTGGGCCGGGTTAGCTAGGGTGATTCGGGGACAGGTGCTCTCGATTAAAGAGCGAGAGTTCGTCCAGGCGAGCAAGGTAATGGGGGGGCGGTCTCTCTACATTGTGATTCGCCACATTCTGCCCCAGACAGCAACGTATGGTGTAATTGCGGCGACTCTGGCGGTGCCAGGGTTTATTCTGGCTGAGGCGGTTTTAAGCTTTATTGGGCTGGGTATTCAGCAGCCTGACGCGTCCTGGGGCAACATGCTATCGCTGGCGACGAATGCTTCGATCTTGGTACTGCAGCCCTGGCTAGTATGGCCGCCTGCACTGCTGATTGTGGTGACGTCTTTGGCGTTTAACCTGTTGGGGGATGGGCTGCGGGATGCGCTCGATCCGCGCACGTTGAAGCAGTAGCGACTGTCGATTAATAGGTAAGAGGACGCATGGGAACCTGGGGAGCGCAGTTAGCTGAGCTAACAATCGGTGGATGGCGGCGCTTTGTCTTAACTCTGCTGATAGTGGTTCTAGCGGTTTCTCTTACAAGTTGTAGTAGTCGGGGGCAAGCTCCTGATGCTGGAGTTGTTGAGCAGGCCGTGGTGCGTCAGCTGGAGCAGACTCAGCAGGCACTGCGGCAGCAGCTAGCCGCTAAATCCTTAGCGGCTGCAAAAACAGGCGTTGCTAGTGTTCGGGTTCGTCGAACCCAGCAAGTTAGCTTAGCAGGGCAGCCTGCTTACCGGGTGCGAGGGACTTACCGGCTCAAGGGAAAATATCTTTCCTGGGCTCAGATGCGATCGCAAAACCCCTTTGATCTCTATTTGCAAAGTCAAGATGGCGGCCAGAGCTGGGAGGTCGTGCAGCCCCAGGGCTAGCAGCTAAAAATTTGCTTAAGAATAGCTGATTTGATCCTCAGAGTACTCGTTGCTCTGAAGGAATCTTTCACAATGAAGGCACGTATCGAATTGGGGATGATGGGCATGCCTGATAAGCGCCCGTACCTTGACCTAGAGTGTCCGGTCCAATTCGTGCTGGCCATCATTGGCAGTAAATGGGCAATTCTAGTTCTGCAAGAGCTACTTTCGGGCAGCCGCCGCACCCATGAGTTTTTGTCAGCGCTGCCGGGCATCAGCACGAAAACGCTGACGGCTAGACTCAGGGAACTAGAGGGCTATGGGTTGGTGGAGCGGCGGGTGTTTCCGGAGGTGCCGCCGCGGGTTGAGTATTCCTTAACCAGCAAAGGACGAGAGATTCAGCCCATTATGGCAGCGCTCCACACAGTAGGGCAACAGTGGATGAGTCAGCAGGTTGACCGTCGCTCTAGCGCCAGCGCCAACCGTTAGCTACTGGTCTGTAAATGCTGAAATGAATTGATTAAGCCAGAGCGTGGGCCGTCTGTTCAACTACCCGAAGCTGGGTACAGGGAATTTGCTCCAGGCACACAGGCTGACCCGATTGACTGGTG
>DATNQE010000045.1:0-5891 GCA_036702895.1 Trichocoleus sp.
AACGAACCAGCAAAACAAATCCTCGATCAGGTGAGCCACCAAAATCGCTACCGGTTTGATCAAGCTTGCCGCATTAAGGCCATTCAGCTGGCTGCTAAAGCTGGCGCGCAGTCAGCTATCAGCATCAACTTTCTACCCAACGCCGTATACCGCCCTGAAAGCTGTATTCAGACAACGCTAGCGGCCGCTAAGACCTATAACTTTCCGGTTGAAAACATCATTTTCGAGATCACCGAAAATGAACGGGTAGTGGATCTGCTCCATCTGCGAGAGATTATTCAGGAATATAAACGCCGGGGTTTTCGTACCGCCATTGACGATTTTGGCGCCGGATACTCTGGGCTTAACTTACTAGCAGACATTCAAACTGATTTTATTAAGCTCGATATGGCATTGACGCGCGGGATTAATCAAGACAGAACGCGTCAAACAATCGTCAAGGCTATTTTGAGGGTTTGCCAGGAGCTCTGTATCGAGCCTATTGCTGAAGGCATTGAAACCTACGAGGAATTTAGGTGCCTGGAAGACTACGGCGTTGAGCTATTTCAGGGATATTACTTCGCTAGGCCCATGTTTGAGTCTTTTGCGAAACTTTCTCCCCTATTGAATCAGCCCTCTGCTGCCTGTGCCTGATCTACAGGGGATTAAACAGCATGAGTCACGGCAGATAAAACAGTTTACAGCCTGCTTTGTCGTGTTTTGTTCTACCTGACCGCATTAAAGGCGCTGTCGAGCGGCCTGTTTTCAACGTCCCTCAAAGCTTAAAATAGGCTGACAGCAGCATAAGCACCGAGGCACTCAGTTAACAGCTCGCATGACTACCGCACTGCATTCATCTAAGGACAAACCCGATTGGGCTGGAGCAGATTTGCTCTCCCGCGTCGTCAACCTCATGATTCGGACCAAGCCCATCTATGCCCTAATGAAGCGGCAGGCGCGGCAGGTGCTGATCAAAACAGCAGAAAAAAACGGAATTGCCTGGCGCCAGCGGTATCAGGAGCTCGAGGCGTCTGATGCGAAAGCGCAGCTGGCAGAATTGACCGATTTCGCAGTGGCCTATCCTGACTATTACAAAGTGCCTTTTCATGCCTACGACGAGGGCAATCTCTGTTGGCAAGCAGCCTTTGAGGCAGAGTCAGCGACATACTCCATGGCGCTCAGGGTGTGGCCTCAGGAAGGTCTCACCTGGCAGCAGGCACAGGACCGACTCCGGGGCAGCTTTCACCAGGTTTTAGAGCAGCAGGGTCCGGCCTCGGTGCACGACATTCTCGATATAGGCTGCTCAGTAGGGCTTTCGACCCAAACGCTGCATCGTTACTACAGCCAGCGTCAGGCTGAGCCTGTGCGCACAGTGGGACTGGATTTGTCACCCTATATGCTGGCGATCGCAAAAACTCGCGACTCGGAGAAAGCAATTACCTGGCTGCACGCTCGCGCCGAAGCCACTGGCCTACCAGACGCCTCGTTTGACCTAGTAACCCTTCAGTTTGTCACCCACGAGCTGCCCCGTGAGGCTACGATCGCAATTTTTCAGGAAGCCCTGCGGCTGCTGCGTCCCGGTGGTGCGATCGCAATTGTAGATAACAACCCCAAGTCGCCCGTCATTCAAAATCTGCCGCCTGTTCTCTTCACGCTGATGAAGAGTACCGAACCCTGGAGCGACGACTACTACACTTTTGATTTAGAGGCAGCCCTGGAGTCAGTCGGTTTTAGCTCAGTGGTAACGGTGGCGAGTGATCCTCGCCACCGCACCCTCGTTGCGTCCAAACCATCCCTCTAGGAGCTTCTGGGGCTGTAAAACTCGCAATCCGGCTTGGGGCCTACGGCCCTCAAGCAGAAATCCCTGCTGCCGTTAAGGCATGGGCTGCCAGTCCTGAAAGCTTTCTAGATGGCCCCAGTAGGTCATATACCCGATAACCGCCCAGATCAGTGCCGCCACCAGCAGCACTGCCGCCCCTGCCAAGCGCCAGGGGCGGTTGTCTTTGAAATACACCAGAGTAGGCGCAGCGAGCACCCCACCCAAACCGGTCAGGATAAAACCTAGGCCCGCAACCAGAGGCCGTAGGGTAAGGCCCAAATTGATAATGCGAGCCCCAACCACGATGGCGGTAAGCCCGGCAAAGAAAGCGTAGAAGGTAATGGTGAGCAAATCCCAGTTGAGGGCCAAGGCCAGTGCCGCAGTGACAAAGAGAATGCCGAACAGCACCGTGGTCTCGCCAAAGGCCACATTAAAGCTGCCGCTGAGGGGCCAAGTCCAGATCATCGGTAGTCCGGTCGCTAGTGCGATCGCACCTGTCATACCAAACCCTGGGATCCAGCGTTTCTGGTTGCCGTCAAGTCCTTGATAGACAAAGGTGGCCAGCATTACGAGGCCAGCCACCATATTGACCAGCATCAGCGTTAGGTAATTCACAGACATAGAAAGAGCCCTATGAAGCTACAGACTGCCTCTGTAAAATAGCTGAAAAACTCTTTTTCGGCTGTTTATGCGGCTAGGGCTCACTCTATCTGGGCAGATATGGGCGCAAACACACCTGTGACTGCGCCAGCCAAATCTACTCGTAGCTATCCATAGGCGGGCAGGAGCAAACCAAGTTGCGATCGCCATAGGCCTGATCGATTCGATTCACCGCGGGCCAAAACTTGTGCTGCCGCACCCAAGCCGAAGGGAAAATCGCCTGCTCTCGGGAGTAGGGCCGCTCCCACTGGGCCGCCACCAAATCCTCAGCCGTGTGGGGAGCTTGCTTCAACGCACTGCCGTCCGCCGGAACTTGCCCCGTTTCAACCGCCCGAATTTCCTCTCGAATGGCGATCATCGCATCGCAGAAGCGATCGAGCTCCACCTTGGCTTCGCTCTCGGTAGGTTCAACCATCAGCGTGCCCGCTACTGGCCAAGACATGGTGGGCGGGTGAAACCCATAGTCAATCAGCCGCTTCGCCACATCTTCTACCGAGACATCTGCCGTTTTCTTAAAGGGGCGGAGATCCACAATGCACTCGTGAGCCACCAGACCGTTCTGCCCAGTGTAGAGAATGTCGTAGTGACCCTCCAGCCGCTTAGCAATGTAGTTGGCGTTGAGAATAGCCGTTTCGGTTGCCAGCTGCAGGCCCGCCGAGCCCATCATCGTGATGTACATCCAGGAGATAGGCAAAATGCTAGCGCTGCCCCAAGGCGCTGAAGTCATCGCCCCAATCGCTTGGTCTCCTCCTACCGGTACCAAGCAGTGCCCTGGCAAAAACGGTGCTAGGTGCGCTTTTACACCAATGGGGCCAACCCCAGGGCCGCCCCCTCCGTGGGGAATGCAGAACGTCTTGTGCAGGTTCAGGTGGCACACATCCGCGCCAAAGTCGGCCGGGCGGCACAGTCCCACCTGGGCGTTCATGTTGGCCCCGTCCATGTAGACCTGGCCGCCATGCTGGTGGACAATGTCGCAAATCTCCCGAATCGCCTCCTCAAAAACGCCGTGAGTGGAGGGATACGTCACCATTAATGCTGCCAGGTTGTCCTGATGCTTTTCAGCTTTGGCTTTAAGGTCAGCTACGTCAATGTTGCCATCGTCATCACAGGCCACGGCAACCACCTTCATTCCCGCCATTACAGCGCTGGCAGGATTCGTACCGTGAGCTGACTGAGGAATCAAACAGACTGTGCGATGGCTATCGCCCCGCTGCAAGTGATACTCCCGAATCACCAGCAGCCCAGCGTACTCGCCTTGGGCTCCGGCGTTGGGCTGCAGCGAGACGCCAGCAAACCCTGTAATTTCTGCCAGCCATGCTTCAAGATCCCGAAACAGCTGCTGGTAGCCCTGGGTTTGCTCCAGCGGCGCAAAGGGGTGGATCTGGCCAAACTCGGGCCAGGTAATCGGCACCATTTCTGCGGTGGCGTTGAGCTTCATCGTGCAAGAGCCCAGTGGAATCATCGCTGCCGTCAGCGATAGATCCTTAGCCTGAAGCTGGTGCATATACCGCAGCATCTCCGTTTCAGAGTGGTGAGTATTAAAAACGGGATGAGTGAGGTAAGGAGACGTACGCAGCAGCGCCGATGGCAAAGCCCAAGCTGAGGTTAAATCGGCAGCCAGTTCTAGCGAAGCTGCCGAATTCCCAGAAAACACTGCAATTAAATCTTGAACGTCTGCCACCGTAGTAGTCTCGTCCAGAGCTACTCCCAAGGTGGCGCTATCAATTTGGCGCAGGTTAATACGGCGTTCAACAGCACGACTCAGAATGGACTCAGTATGGTCCCCCGTCTGGACCCGCAGCGTGTCGAAAAAGGGTTCGATGCCAAGGTCAAAGCCCGCCTGCTGGAGCGCCTTGGCCAGCACCACCGTCAGGTTGTGAATACGGCTGGCAATCTGCTTCAGTCCGGTAGGCCCGTGATACACCGCGTACATACTGGCAATCACTGCCAGCAGCACCTGAGCCGTACAGATATTGCTGGTGGCAGCATCCCGGCGAATGTGCTGTTCGCGAGTTTGCAGCGCCAGCCGCAGGGCCGGTTTACCGTAGCTGTCTTTAGAAACTCCCACCAGTCGCCCAGGCAGTTTACGAGCGTAAGCCTGACGGGTCGCAAAGTAGGCCGCGTGGGGACCGCCGTAGCCGAGGGGCACCCCAAAACGCTGACTGCTGCCTACGGCAATATCGGCCCCGAGTTCGCCAGGAGGTTGCAATAGGGTGAGGCTGAGCAGGTCAGCAGCCACAGTAACCAAAGCACCCGCAGCGTGGGCTCGCTCAATCAAGTCGCTGTAGCTATAGATAGCGCCATCAGTAGCTGGGTACTGCAGCAGTACGCCAAAAATAGAACCATCAGAACTACCGCTCTCAAAGGTCAACGCGCGGTGGTCGCCTACTTTCACCTCAATCCCCAGCGGCAGCGCCCGGGTTATTACCACGTCTATGGTCTGGGGATGGCAATCTGCCGCCACCCAAAAGATTTTGGCCTGCTTGTGCCGGCGGCTGTGAAAGCTAAGCGCCATTGCTTCGGCTGCCGCCGTGCCCTCATCTAGCAATGAGGCATTGGCAATTTCCAGGGCAGTCAGGTCGGTGATCAGGGTTTGAAAGTTAAGTAGCGCCTCCAGGCGACCTTGGGAAATTTCGGGCTGGTACGGAGTGTACTGAGTGTACCAACCAGGATTTTCTAAGATATTGCGCTGAATGACTGGAGGCGTCAGGGTGCTGGCGTACCCCAGGCCAATGTAGGAGCGCCACACCTGGTTTTGCTCCGCGATTTGCCGCAGCCGTTGCAGCGCTGCGGTCTCTGAAGTCCCTTCTGCCAGGTGCAGAGGCTCCTGCCGGCGAATGATGGCCGGCACAGCAGCATCAATTAACGCCCCTAGGCTGCTGTAGCCCAGAGCCTCCAGCATGGCCTGACGTTCAGCGGCATCGGGACCAATGTGGCGCTGTACAAACTCGCTTAGGAATGAGTATGAAGCTGAAGGCTCAAGGGTAGCTTCAGAGTGAGCGGTTAACCCCTTTGCTAGGGCAGCAGGGTCAGTTGCCGTTAAACCTAGAGGTGAGCCAATGCTAGGGGTGCTTTGTTCGTACAGCAATGCCAATGATCTCCCGATTGAAGAGTGCCCAGGTGGAAAAAGCAGTCAGTCTGCGACGGTCAGAGACTAACCCCTAAGGGTCTTCGTATCTTCCTGTGCTTTTCCGATGATTCATTTCACAATATTAAATTTAACGAACCCAAACTCAGGATCAGGGAATGAAAAGACCCTTTAGGCTGAAAGTTAATAAAACCAACCGCGACTATAAACTCTTGATTAGCAGCCTAAAAGAGCGTCTAACTGCAAAAGATTACCCTTTTTGACACACCTTATAGGACAAACTGAACATCCGCCGAATGCGTCATAAACGCATTGCCAGGCTCAAAGCAACGGGTATTAGCAGAC
>DATNQE010000078.1:0-2205 GCA_036702895.1 Trichocoleus sp.
ATCTGCCGCTCCCCTTTGAACTCAAACAGGGGTACTCCATTGCCGCAAGAGTCGCTGATGCGGGTGACCTGCACGTGAATAATGGCCCTAGCCCCAGGAATGGGCTGAAAATGCGGCCAGTAGTGCTCAAAGTCGCCCGTACCCAGGGGATAGGCTTTGCCAATGCCGTGAAACCGCACGATTTTAGGCGCCCCCTCAAAAGCGCACAGCATAATCACAATGCGGCCGTTTTCCTGCAGATGCGCCACCGTTTCAATGCCACTGCCGGTCAGATCCAGGTAGGCAACCTCGTTGGGCCCCAGCACCCGCAGCGAGTCAGTGCCCTTCGGCGAACAGTTGACATGGCCCTCGCCAGTGGGCGCCGTAGCAACAAAAAACATTTTTTGCTGCTCTACCCAGGCCTGCAATTCGTCTGTGATTTCGGTATAGACCTTACCCATGAATGCCTTTCTCCGATGCTAACCACCGATTCTAAAATGTGTATGTCAATACAGTTTTAAAGATAGGGGGAGGAGATACAGGGCATCAGATAGAAGTCCCTGTAGACGCAGGCTCTACAAGCGAAATTCTTCTCAACCCGCAGATTCCATCTTCCCTTCCTCTGTGCCTCGATAAGATAAAGACAATCACTGCCCTTCAAACAGGCTGCAAGATGTCCCAATCTAGCCGCTCCTCTTGGGATGCAGGCCGCTTCCTGCAAACACTCAACTTTTTTGACACCATTCCTCTCGTTAGCTGCCTGCGCAAGATGGTCTTTGGCTCCACTCCACCACCACCGCCTCAACCTCAAGCAGGCGTTCTGTTTGATTTCAGCCAGCCCAATGCTGCCCTAACCCAAATTTGGGGTGCTTTAGATGATGTCGTCATGGGCGGCGTCAGCACCAGCGGCATTCGCCAAATCGAGGGCGGAGCCCTGTTTAGCGGCATTGTCTCAACGGCCAACTCTGGCGGCTTTGCCTCTGTTCGCACCCGCAACTTTGAGCCACCCCTCGACCTCTCCGGACACACTGGCCTGCAGCTGCACCTCCAAGGCGACGGCAAACGCTATAAGTTTCTGGTGCGCGACGAGAGCACCTGGGACAGCATTGCCTACACCTATTCCTTCGATACAGTAGCCAACGAGTGGATCGACGTGCAGATTCCCTTCGACCAGCTCGTTCCGGTGTTCCGGGCCAAAACAGTCCGCTCCGCCCAGCCCTTAAACACCGCGCAAATTCGCGCTTTTCAGCTCATGCTGAGCAAGTTTGAGTATGACGGTGCCCTCAATCCCCACTTCTCGCCGGGCGAGTTCCAGCTTCAGCTGCGCTCAATTGCGCTTTACGCTTAGAGCCCCTGGAGGGTTACTGTCCCCCCGGCCTCTGTAAGGGCTGAGGATGGACTATTGGGTCAGGCCTAAGACCGTCGGCCTCTACCAGCGAACGCTGGGGGTATTGGTCAACTCGCTCCGGCTCAAAGAAAACTTTTAGGCTGAGCGCTTCAACCAGGTAGGACAGCAGGGCGTAGACAAAGATATTGATGCCAACCATCTCTAGAAATTCTTCTAGCCCGGTGAAGGCGTTGTAGAGAGAGGTGACGGTGCCTCCACTCCCCGAGAGAATGCTGCCGTTAACCATCTCCATCCCAAGCGCGCCACCCAGGTAAACGCCCGCAGCCAGGAAAAATAGACGGCGAGATCGCACAGGCAAATCGCGAAAAAACTTTAGATAGGCAAAGGCCAAAACAACCAGCCCAGCAATTGCCGGCAGAACCCAGCCGAAGTACCAAATACCGCTCAGATTAAAAGCCGCCTGCATCGGCTCAATCAGCTCCTCGTGTAGACCGATCGCCTCATCCAGAGACAGCCCCGCAAAAATTACGGCTAAAAATGCCCAGTGATAACGATAGGGAGCTCTGTTGCGAATTTTGGTAAGAGCGATGAGAGCCAGCAGCGCAGCACAAGCCAGCAGAAGCTTGGAGGTATACCAAGTAGGAATATTCTGCTCAGAGTCTACATCCAAGAATCGGTAGCCAACCGGATAGTCCCCAATCAGGTGCCTCGCTAGCTTCATTCCAGAGCTTGCCACTGTCAGCCCCGCAATGAACCAGAAAATTAGCTTGGCAATTTTTTTGGGAGATATTACAAGTTCCATGGGGTAGTCCAAGCTTGCTACAAATTCAGTCAATCCGCCTGGCAGCTTTTTAACCTTTGCTTAGCGAATTTTTAAC
>DATNQE010000131.1:0-7137 GCA_036702895.1 Trichocoleus sp.
CCCTCGTAGCGCAGCTTGTAGCCCCACTGCTGGTCACCTCGAAACTGAAACGTGTATTCGGCTTTGTCGGGCAGCAGGGGCCGCCAGTCTAGCCGTTCTACAGCCGGGTCGTTGCTAAAGAAGATCGTATCGGTTTGGGGAGTCGTGTTGTGGAGCGTGAGCGCCAGGCTGCTCGCCGTTTGATGGATGCTGACGGGCACCGGCACCTGCAGCGGAAAAAGCACCTCAGTCCAGCCGTCTACCTGGCGCGAGGTAACGCTGCGAATGGTGCTGCGGGGCGGCACCGTGCTGCTGGAGAGGCGAGTTTCGGCGGCCCGAATCCAGCCGCCGTAGTCGAGGCGCAGCCAGTCGCCCTCTCGCCCCGTGACGACCGCCCGCGTGCCCTGGGGTAGGGGCGTTAGGCGCGAGTAGTCTGTGCTGGGGCCAGTGCGGGCTGTTCCCGGATCAGCAGTTACTTCGGCCACCTGCAAACGGCTGGAGGACAAGATCTCTACAGCCCCGGGTGCGCTCTCTACACGGCTTTGACCACTGTGGGTGAGGCGGTAGACAGGCGTGCCCAGCTGGGCAGAGGTCTGAAACGTTAAACAGCCCTCGTAACGGGTAAGGCTGCTATTCACCTGCGGCAGGTTCTGATTGGTCAGTACGGCCGAGTTGGGCGGTAGATCGACAGCATTCTGAGGCTCCAGAGTTAGCGTTTGGCCTGCGAGAGTGACAGCAACCTGAGCTGCAGTGCCAGAGGCCGCCGTGGGAACGCCCAAAACCGTTGCTCCCAGACACACGCGCTCTCCGGGCTGAAGCGCCAGATTGCTTGCCGGCAGCAGCGAACCAGGCACAAAGGCTGGCCCAGACGCAGCAGCAGCTAGAGCGTCTGCGGTTAATCCTGGGGTACTGGGCTGGCGAATCACTCGCAGGGTTAAGGTCTCATCGCCCTGGGTGAGGGTGAACACGTTTTCCCCCAGATCCAGGGGCAGCGTTGGCGCAAAATGTCCAGTGCGGCTGCGCTGTTCGATCACCTGGCCGTTAATCAGTACGGGGGCGCTGGGGTCGGCAGTGCCAATGAAAAAAATGCGATCGGAAACGGTTTCGTGGTTGTCGGGCGGGTAGGCCACAAACAGCTCTGACGCCGATGCCGGACTGACCATGCTCACTGCGCCCATCGTTCCCATCAGGCTCACCGCCACAGCCCAGCTCAGAGGTTTGCCCATGCCGCGACTTCCCGTATCCTTCTTAACAGTGTCTAACAGTCCAGTCTATAGCAACCCCTAGGGCGGTTGGAGTAGGGGGAGTGTGGATGGTTTGGCGGTCTACTGCAACACTCTGCCTGAGCGGGGGCTGCGATCGCAACCCCGTTTAGCCTGGAGTGACCGGGCGGCGATCTAGGCTGTTTTCTCCAGAACTGTTTTTTCCAGAGCTGCCTTGAGATCGCGCACCAGGTTGTCAATGTCTTCGTGGTTGGTGCCCCAGTCGCACATGAGCCGCACGCCGCCAATGCCAATGAATGTGTAGAATAGCCAGCCGCGCTCGGCCAAGTAAACCTTTGCAGGCTCTGGAATCTCTACAAACAGGGCATTGGCCTGGCGGGGAAACAGCAGCCGCACCCGAGGCAGAGAGCTCAGCTCACTTTCTAGATAAGCAGCCATCTCGTTGGCATGCTGAGCGTTGCGCAGCCACGCCCCCGACTCCAGCAGACCTAGCCACGGGGCCGAGATAAAGCGCATTTTAGAGGCGAGCTGTCCGGCCTGCTTACAGCGGTAGGCAAAGTCTTGGGCCAGCTCTCGATTAAAAAATACGATGGCTTCTCCGATGGCCAAACCATTTTTGGTGCCACAGAAGCACAGCACGTCTACCCCCGCCTTCCAGGTCAGCTCGGCGGGCGTTTTACCCGTTGCGGCTACGGCGTTGGCAAAGCGTGCTCCGTCCATGTGAATTCGCAGCCCGTGGTATGCCGCCAAATCCTTTAGTGCCACCAGCTCATCAACGGTGTAGAGCGTGCCAACCTCGGTGGTTTGGGTGACGCTGACTACCTTGGGCTTGGGGTAATGGATGTCGGTGCGCATCGTAATGAGCTGCTTGACCTCTACCGGGTCGAGCTTGCCGTTATCCCCTTGGGCCAGCAGCAGCTTAGAGCCGTTGGAGGCAAACTCAGGGGCGCCGCACTCGTCGGTTTCAATGTGGGCCAGCCGGTGACAAATGACGCTGTGGTAGGACTGACACATTGCCGCGAGCGAAAGGGCGTTGGCCGCTGTGCCGTTGAAGACGAAGAAAACTTCGCAGTCGGTCTCAAACAGCTCCCGCAGGCGATCTGAGGCTTTCTGGGTCCATTCGTCGTCGCCGTAAGCAGGGGCATCCCCCGAATTGGCAGAGAGCATATAGTCCAGCGCTTCGGGGCAAATGCCTGAGTAGTTGTCACTCGTAAACTGCTTAAATCCAACGGAGCGGGGAGCGGCTACCACAGCAAAAACATTCCACTAGATCACCTTTTGAAGCTTAGCGAGGAACCCAAATTCTGTTCGTTCACTGGGTTTCTTTTTAGGATTCAGGAGACCCCATCGACATTTGTTCTTGGGGATTGTATTTAGGAGGCTAGCGGTATGGAAAATGCGATCGCATACTGGAAGCAGCGAGTTCAGGTCATTCAGGGGGATATCACCCGCCAGCAAGTCGACGCCGTTGTCAATGCGGCAAACGAGTCTCTGCTGGGCGGGGGCGGTGTCGATGGCGCCATTCACCGAGCGGCTGGCCCTGAGCTATTGGCCGAGTGCCGAACCCTTTGCGGCTGCCCAACGGGACAGGCCAAAATTACGCGAGGCTATAACCTACCGGCAAAATGGGTGATTCATACGGTAGGCCCCGTGTGGCGGGGCGGGCAGCACAGTGAGGATGAGCTGCTGGCGCAGTGCTACAGCAACAGCCTGGCTTTGGCAGCAGGGCATTCTCTACGCAGCATTGCCTTTCCGGCAATTAGTGCAGGCGTGTACCGCTTTCCTTTGGAGCGGGCAACGGGAATTGCAGTCGCCCAAGTCAAAGCTTTTTTAGACAACAACTCGGCCTTTGAGCAGGTTAGATTCATCTGCTTTAGCAATCAGGCGTACGAGTGCTACTTGTCGACTTTATCTGAGCAGTAGCGGCTAGACTCTGATGAACGTGCCTGCCTCTGAGAGGGAGAGCCATTTCGTTCATAGGGTGGATACGAGCCAGCTGTAAATTTGCGATGGTACTGAAACCGACGATTTGAAGCTGCCGTACTCATGATTGGAAATAGCCTCAGAACAGCTGCGCTGTTGGGTTTGCTCAGTGGTCTTTTGGTGTTGGCCGGGTACTACCTGGTGGGCGACGAGCGCGGGCTCTATGCTGGACTGGCGTTCGCGGCGTTTACCAGCTTTAGCTCCTGGTACTACTCCGACAAAGCCGCACTGGCGTCCTTTCAGGCGCAGCCTCTAGAGGAGTCTGAGGCCCCAGAGCTATACGCAATGGTGGGCCGCCTGAGCGATCGCATGGGTCTACCCATGCCCAAGATGTACATCGTTCGCAATGAGTCTCCCAACGCCTTTGCCACCGGCCGCGACCCGAACCATGCTTCTGTCGGCGTTACCCAAGGCATTCTCGATCTGCTAACGACAGAGGAGCTAGAGGGCGTTTTGGCCCACGAGCTGACCCACGTGCGCAACCGCGATACGCTGACCCAGGCCGTGGCGGGCACGATTGCTGGCGCCCTGACCTTTTTGGGCCGCATTCTCACCTTTGGTACCCTCTACTTTCCCGTCTCGCGCAACGACAGACGCGGGGGTAACCCAATGGCGCTGCTGTTTTTGATTATTCTGGCGCCCCTTGCCGCCTCGCTGATTCAGCTCGCGATTTCTCGCACCCGCGAGTTCGCCGCCGATGCAGGAGCTGCCGAAGCGACTCAGCATCCATTGGCGCTGGCCACCGCGCTAGAAAAGCTAGAGCAGGTGGGCCACAAAATTCCTATGAACGGTAACCCGGCCATGTCGCCGCTGCTGATCATCAACCCCCTCTCTAAAGAGGGTTTGCAGAGCCTGTTCCGCACCCACCCACCCACAGAAGCCCGGATCGAGCGGCTCAAGGAGCTAGCGGCAAAGCTGTCAGCCCCTGCCCTATCGCAGCAGGAATCCCTAGCTACATAGTTGCGTACAGAGATTTCCAATTCTCCAAGTACAGAATAGGGGCAGATAGCGATACTATCTGCCCCTATTTTCTTGAGCTTCGCTTGAGAAATGCGATGATGCGATCGCACTAACTTTGTCAAAGGGCCATCCCAGCCGTTAAAGGGTTTCGCCCCTCAAAATTAATTCAATCGGCTGTAGCCGGTGAGCGACTAATGCCGCAGATCGCTAATGGCTGAGTACGTAGAGGGCATAGCCACCCACAATTGAAAAGAAAATGAGGTGAACCCCTAACAGGATATAGGCAATGGGAGGAAGTTCTAAATTCATGGATTTAAGCCGTTTTAGGGTTTAATTCAACACATCATGCCAATCGGCTATTTATTTATTTTAGTGTTGGCATAAAAGGTCTGGCAGAAACGGCTACTGATGGCAAAGCAAGGTCAGCAAAAGCTTGATTTCTGTGAAGTACTGTTTAGTTCGCTGTCTTTGCTGAGTGGTCTTTAAAGGCCTCCAGCTAACAGATTTGCTTCAGCGTAAACCGCGCAGAAAGCGTATGGCATGGGTGTTTGAACTGTAGGCTGAGAAAGCCTGATTAGGACAAGAGATTTACCCGCCAAAATGGTTGCTAGGCAGCCCTTTAACGTCGGTTTGTACGCAAAATATATCCCCAGCGTAAAAGCCCTTCTCAATCTCCTGCTGGCTTAACCCAATCGACGCTGTGGTGATATACAGCTCGTTTAAGTCCTCCCCGCCAAAAGCGCAGCAGGTCGGACACTGAACCGGTAGCTGAACGCGCAGCATTTCCTGGCCCTGAGGGTCAAAGCGGGCTACACACCAGCCATTCCATAACGCCGACCAAATGCAGCCATCAGAATCAATGGCCATGCCGTCTGGCTCAACCCCCTCCTCACTCAGGTCAATCAAGACACGGCGGTCCTCAATCGAACCCGTAGCGGCATCAAACCGATAGGCGTAAATTTGTCCTTTCTGTGAGTCAGTTAGGTAAAAGGTCGTTTCATCAGGGCTCCACCCTAACCCATTAGAAATCGTCAGGTTCGTCTCCATCACCTGCACCGAACCATCCGGGTCGTAGCGGTAGAGGCTAGCCTGGCCGGGGGTTTGAGAGATGGAGCCCAACCAAAACCGTCCTTGAGTGTCGCACTTGCCGTCGTTAAAGCGGTTGCTAGGTTTGTCTGACTCCAGGGACAAGAGGGGCTTAATCTGGCCGTCTTGGGTATTTAGAAAGGCGATGCGATCGCGTTGCGCCATAATCAGCCGATCGGGACCGGCCAAAGCAATTGGGCCTACCACATCGCCCACTTCAAAAACTCGGTTTTCTGTGGAGGCTGGGTCAAACTGCTGAACCCGGTGATTGTAAATATCGACCCAGTAGAGCAAGTGCCGATCGGCATCCCAGAGGGTAGACTCACCCAGCCGAGCCCGGGACGTCAAAACGTTTTGAGGTTGATAGGAAGTCTTCATAACAGAGACAGAAAAATGCAGCAGTAGACCGATTGGTTAGGACACGGGGGTGCAGGGTGAAACCCTTAGCTGGACACAGCCCCCACGCCTCCATTTCTCCCAAACGTCTTTTATAGCTTGTGTCAAGCTATAGAAGACGTTGCTCATTTGCCCCGGCAACCTGTTTAGCTTAGCGGCGTGAACTACTCTACCGATGCAGATGAGCGAGCTGAGTGGGCTCCAATGCTGAGAAATACTGGCCGTGAAAATCAAACGGCAGGGCGTAGGGCAGCTCCACTCTAGCCAGTTCCTCAAACGACTGACCGTCTAGCACCAGCAGAAACGAATTCTCGGTTGGAACTTGGAGCACCACCGACAAAACGACTCCTGCATCCTCAGTAACGGCATCGGGCGCAGCTACAAACACAGGTTCGCCGGGGTAGCAGTCTTGCGATCGCCAAATTTGCGCTGAGCCGTCCTGCACGTTCACCTTAACCAACTGGTCGATGAAGTTGCCTGGCTTAGAATTGCCGACTCCATAGGCAAACTGATAATCGCGGGCGTTGCAGCGCCGGTAGTTGATGCGGGGTAGCTCAATCGGCTCTGGGCTGAGCACTTCATAGGCTGCGGTAGGGCTATCTAGCGGAATGCGATAGCGACGCAGCTCTCCGGCGGCAATCACCTGCTCCGGATGGTGGAGCAGCGGCTCCAAGTACAAGGATTGAATCACCGCTGGGTCGGGGTAAGCTACCAAATCCACAACCACTTCCCCTGCCTGTTCAAAGGCATTGACATGGTGGAAGGCAAAAAAGGATGCGCTTTTGCAGGAATGAACAACTTTGCCATCCGCTTTGCTGATGACCAAAAAGCGAGTGCCCTCTTCCGGCTGCCAGCGGTAGTTTTCAATGATCGGTTTACAGCCGAACAGCAGGCTCAAGCGATCGAGAAACAGCGGAAACTCAGAGAGGACAATGTAGTGCTCCGTCATCGCAAACGTGTGCATGTAGGCAGGGCGCTTGATGGGCACAGAACCCACCCGTTCGCGCCGCTGGCTATCAGGATCCATCCGGTAAATGTTGTAGCTGCACCGGGGAACTAAATCGACCAGGTAGCTGAATAGCGCCTTTTGCTCGAAGTCAAAATGGGGATGGGCCGTTGTGATCTGCCCTCTAACATGGTCCTTGTAGTCAAGCTGCTCAAGCGTAGTGAGCGTTTTTGGATCAAACCCAATGGGCATAGGGGACTCAGTAACAGAGACCGTCTGATTGCCCTGCACGGTAATATTCACCGTGGCGTTGTCCGTCACTCGCGGCAGCGGGTCGCGCAGGCGCTCAAAAAGAGAGTTGCGAGCCACCGTGCCAAATTCACTGCGGCTAATTTTGCCTTTGGCTCTAGCCTCCTGGTACGCCCGACTCTTGAGAAATCGATTAGCAAATAAAACGCGCCCGTCCTCAAACGAAAACTTGCGGAGCATGGCAAGCCCATCAAACCAGTGCCGATAACTCTGCTTGCCAACCTCAAACGTACCCGGCCCTGTGCGAATTAGGCT
>DATNQE010000142.1:0-2106 GCA_036702895.1 Trichocoleus sp.
ACCAGCATGGCTCCTCGCAGATTAGCCCGCCGTAAGTTAGCCCGGCTCAAATCTGCCCGGTTCATGCGGGCCATCTGCAGATCGACCTCCAAAAGTTGGGCTTGCTGCAGCCTGGCTTCGGTTAGACTAGCTCCCTGCAGCTGGCTGTGGTTCAAGCTGGCGCCGTTAAGAACGCAGCGAGAAAGGTTGGCATGGGTCAAAATCGTGTTGTCTAAATTGGCCCCTGTTAAATCGGCTTCTGCCAGATAAGCATGGGACAAGATAGCTCCCTGCAGGTTGGCCCCTGCTAAGTTAACTCCCCGCAGGACCGCCTCGCTCAGGTTGGCGCCGCTGAGATCAACGTTCGTCAAGTCGGCTCCAGCCAGATTGGTGCCCCGTAGGTCGGCCAGCCGTAGGTTGGCTCCCCGCAGGTTGACGAAGTAGCTGCGCCGCTCCAGCCGTAAATTGGCTCCCCGCAAACAGGCACCCGTTAAATTGGCACCGCTGAGATCGGCGTTGCGCAGGTCAGCTTCGCTCAGGTTGGCATCGAGTAAATCGGCCAAGGCCATATCTGCACTGCGCAAGTCGGCGTTTTGCAGGCTCGCTCCGTGCAGATCAGCATCCCGCAGCACAGCGCCGGAGAGGTCGGCCTGATTGAGATTAGCACCGGCTAGCTGGGCGTGGTGCAGGTTTGCCTTTCTCAGGTTCACTCGTGTCAGATAAGCCAGCATCAGGTTGGCATTTTCCAGGTCCGACTGGGAGAAGTTAGCACCAATTAGGTCTGCTCCAGCCAGATCAATTCCAACGAGGGGAGCGCCTTTGAAATTCGTCTCTCCCCTGGCGTAGCGTTGTAGTAATTCACTGGCATTCATGGGCAGCGTCCTGCGGCTAAGCCGGTGAAAGGGCGGTTTGAGTCTGATCTAGGGAGGAGGGGGGTGTCTGGGGCAGGGCCACAGGCGGATTGGCAGGACTCTCCAAAATGATAGAAACCGGGTAGTAAGCTTTCATCGCCAGTGCGATCGCGCTGGCCACCGACGCATTCTCATCCGGATTATCCAAGCAGTGAGACAAAATCGTTAGCTTGCTCTCAAGATCGGCGTAGGTGGGGCAGTACTCAAAAATTTCTCGAATTAACCGATCTAGAGTTTGCCCCTTCAGCGCGGACCAATCTTGAGGGTTAAAGCTAAAGGGCCCATGCAGACACGAGTAAAGCAGCACTTTGGCCCGCAGCGGATTGGCGTAGCGCATAATCTCTTGGCGCAGGGCAAAGAGATTGGTCCGGTCCTGCGGCGCGTTAGGCAGCACCGGGCTGGGCTCTACGCCGCCAGCCGACACTATCGGCACCGACAAGGAGGTGTGCATCGTGGTCATCTCCTGAGCCGCAGCAGACTGCTCGATTGAGGTGACATCCGCACACCCGTCAATTCCGTCTTCGGGGGAGGGCGCCGAGATCTGGGTTATCTCTGGCCCACGGGAATAGAGCAGCTGGAACTGCTCAATGATGATGTTGGCTAGCCGCACGTAGTCGGCCTTACGGTTCAGTCGTTTGACAATGCGGCTGAGCTGATATTTCAGGTCCTGGGAGGTAGAGGCTACCGTGTGGGTTTGCCGTACCAGCCGCTCTAGGCTGTAATTCTCGAGGATGCTGCTGTCGTTCTCCCAAATGTTGTGACAAATGCAGTAGAGCAGCTTGCGTAGCCGCAGGGCGTCCGGCAAACCTTCTAGAGCCAGCGCGATCACTTCGTAGGGTTGGGGAGTGGTGCTGAGGGCAAACGCGGTAGCCTCTCCCACTAGCTGGGTCGACTCTACGGTGTGCCGGTACCACGGCTCTAGCTGCATCAAAATGGTAGCGGCAACCGCCTCGTAGGACGCGCGTCGATTCAGCCCGGCCACAATACGGTTAAGCTGCGCCCTCAGCGCTGGTAGAGTAGGATAACGCTGCCGTAGGGTCTCGAGCAATGCCTTGAGGTCAAATTGATCGAGCACCGCCGGGTCGTTCTCCCAGGCGTGTTGGCAGGCGGCAAAGATCAGCTTTTTAATACGCGGGTAGTTAACGTTTTCTTTGAGCCCGACGACAGCGGTACTCAGCAGCGACTCCGACGTCACCGCCAGGGGATGGGTGGCCTC
>DATNQE010000150.1:0-4369 GCA_036702895.1 Trichocoleus sp.
TGCGCAACGCCTCCAGCGCCGCCGCCGCCGATACCACTGGCGTAACCGTAGCCCCAGCCTGCTGCAGCGCCCAGGCGGTCAAGTCCCGCGAGTCGTCATCGTCATCCACTAGCAGAACCTGGCAGCCGCTAAGGGGCGTGTCGTCACCCGCGCTGCTGAAAGCCCCGGCTGAAAGCGCAGTCTGGGTAGCTGCTGCTCGGCTGTGGGGCGATCGCAGCGGTAGCTGTACGGTGAAGGTCGCCCCCTGCCCTTCACCCAGGCTTTCAGCCTGCACAGTGCCGCCGTGCAGTTCCACCAAGTGCCGCACAATGGCCAGCCCCAGCCCTA
Source organism: Trichocoleus sp. (assembly GCA_036702895.1). Lineage (GTDB taxonomy): Bacteria > Cyanobacteriota > Cyanobacteriia > Phormidesmidales > Phormidesmidaceae > JACVSF01. Next base: position 328 of record DATNQE010000150.1, read on the forward strand.
GCCCACCAAAGGTGCGGGTAGTCGTGGAGTCGGCCTGGCGGAAGTATTCAAACACCTGGGGCAAAAAGGCTGGGGCAATGCCCTTGCCGGTGTCGCTGACGATAATCTGAGCGTAGGTGCGGTGGGGTAAGGGGGCTCCTGGCTGCTTGATGGAGCTTGGAGAAGGGGCTGGCAAGGAAGTAAAGTCTGCCAAATTGCCGGGCTTCCGCTCGCCATTGCGACCGTCTGCCGTCATGCCCTGATCTTCCAGCGCCGCTTCCTGCTCAACCTGCTTCAAATAAATATCTACCCGACCGCCCGCTGGGGTGAACTTAACGGCGTTGGAGAGCAGGTTCCAGACAATCTGCTGCAGGCGGGCAGCATCACCCAGGATCTCCAGGCGGGGGGTCGAGTCTGACTGGGTAGACGCTAAATTGGGCTCGATGTGGGTTGCGATCGCAATCGACTTGGCCTCCGCTGCCAGTCGCACGGTCTCTAGCGCCGCCTTAACGGTTGCCACCAGATCTAGCGGGATAATCGTCAAACTGAGCTTGCCGCGCAGAATGCGGGACACATCTAGCAGGTCTTCGATCAGCTGCACCTGGAGCTTGGCGTTGCGCTCAATAGTCTCTAGCCCATAGGCTGTCTTAGCGGCATCGAGCTGACCGTGGCGGAGCAGATTAGCCCAGCCCAAGATCGGGTTGAGCGGCGACCTTAGCTCGTGGGAGAGTACGGCCAAAAATTCATCCTTGATGCGATTAGCCACCTCAGCCTGCTCCCGAGCCGCCTGCTCCTGGCGCAGCAGATTCAGGCTCTGCTGCATCAGCTGCTCTCGCTGCTGCTCTAGCTGCTTTTGATCTTCAATGTCGGTAGCCGTACCAAACCAGTGAACAATGTCCCCTTGGGCGTTTTTCACCGGCAGCGCCTGGTGCAGGTACCAGCGGTAGACCCCGTCGTGGCGGCGCATTCGGCCCTCGGCCTGGTAGGGCGCTCTGGCCTGCTGCGCCTGTTGCCACTGCTGCACCATGATCGGCACATCGTCCGGGTGCACTACAGCGGGCCAGCCGCTGCTCTGGGCAGCGTCTAGGGTGAGCCCAGTGAATTCAGACCAGCGCTGATTGACATCTAGCAGCTCTCCTTCAGAATTGGCCATCCACACCATCTGGGGAATGGCATTAGTCAGGTAGCGGTAGCGCTCCTCACTTTGCCGCAGGGCTGTTTCAGTCTGCACCCGCTCGGTAATATCTAGCGATATTCCTGCCAAGCGCTCTGCCTGTCCTTGGGCATCGCGCTGTACCACACTGCCCTGACCCATTAGCCAGCGGACCTCGTCCTGAGCCCGCAACACCCGGTACTCCACGACATAGGGCGCATCGTTTAACAGGGCCTGCTTGCTAACCCGCAGGACATGGGGCAGGTCTTCAGGATAGATTCTGGTGAGGAAGTCGGCCTGGGTGCCCTCCGAAATACCAAAGAGGTCCCTTGCGTTTTCAGAGCAAACAATGCGATCGCGCGCGAGGTCGATGTCCCAAACGATCATCTGCCCGGCCTGCAGCGCTAGCTGCAGCCGCCTGTTGACTTCCTGCAGAGCGTCTTCAGTTTGTTTGCGTTCGGTGATCTCCGCCACAAAGACAGAAACGCCGTTTTCAGACGGGTAAACCCGGTTTTCAAACCAGCGCTGCCAGGTAGGGTAAAAGTATTCAAACCGAATAATTTTCTGCTCGGCAACAGCCTGGTGGAGGGCATCGTAGAAGGGCGTATCCACCGTTTGGGGAAACAGCTCCCAGATGCTGCGGCCCAACAGCTCCTCCCGACTCAGGCCCACAACCTCGACAACTCGGGAATTAACGTAAACGTAGCGCCATTCTCGATCGAGCGCTAAAAACTGATCGTCAATACGGGCCAGCACGCTTTCCATTTGCTCACGGGCCGCCTGAGCCTCCAGCCGCAGCTGCTGCTCTCGCTGGGACGCGCTCTGGCGCATCTGAGCCATCGCTAGAGTAGCTTCAATACGGGCCAGCAGCTCCCGGGCCGAGAACGGCTTGATCAAGTAGTCGTCGGCCCCGGCTGCTAATCCTTCAATGCGAGACTCTTCACCCGCTCGCGCTGAAAGCAAAATCACCGGGATCGACTGGGTTATCGGATCGGATCGCAGCGCCTGCAGCAGCCCAAAGCCGTCTAGCTCGGGCATCATGACGTCGCTGAGAATGAGATCGGGAAGCTGCTGCCGCACGGTGGCCAGAGCAACGGCTCCGTTGCTAGCGGTGGTGACGTGGTAGCGCGATCGCAACAGCCCCTGCACGTAGTCGCGCATATCGGCATTGTCGTCTACCAGCAAAATATGGGCCGTTGGAGCAGTCTGAGATTGGAACTCTGAAGGTTCAGCTAACAGCTCAGGAGTTAACGGAGAACTCACTGTGGAGAACTCCAGCCGTTCGCCCTCAGCGGGCAGCCAGCGCGCGGTCTCGGCCAGGTAGGGAGAGGCAACTGCCAGGGGGGTGCGAGAAGGCAAGGAGGATAGGGTCCCCTGCCGAGGGTCAGATTGCTCAGGCTGCAGCTGGTCGCTCGGCAGGTGAGCGGTTCCCGTAGGAATAGACACGGTAAAGCAGGTGCCCTGATTGACCGTGCTGGCAACGGCAATGGTGCCGCCATGGAGGGTGACTAGCTCCTGCACCAGAGACAGGCCGATGCCTGACCCCTCAGAAGTGCGCCCCCGAGCGCCAGGCACCTGATGGAATCGCTCAAACAGGTGGGGAATCTCGCTGGCAGGAATGCCGATGCCCGTATCCTGCACCACCAGCTCAATCCGGGTGTTGGCCCAGCGCAGCGCCACGGTAATTCCGCCCTCGAAGGTGAACTTAAAGGCGTTGGAGAGCAGATTGAGCACCACCTTCTCCCACATCTGGCGGTCGATGTAGACGGGCTCCGGCAGCGGCGGGCAGAGAATGGTTAGCGCCAGGCCAGCCTGTTCCATGGCGGCTCGAAAGACGCTGGCCAGCTCGGCGGTTAGTCTAGACAGGTCAGTGGGCTCATACAGGGCCTGCAGCCGCCCGGCCTCAATCCGGGAAAAATCTAGCAGGGTATTAACCAGCTTCAGCAGGCGCAAACTGTTGCGGTGAACAGTGGTTAACTGCTCCCACTGATCCTTAGACAGAGGCCGGGGGCAGTGGCGCAGAAGCTCCTCTAGGGGGCCGAGCATGAGCGTCAGCGGGGTGCGAAACTCGTGGCTGATGTTGCTAAAGAATGTAGTCTTGGCACGGTCTAGCTCAGCGAGCGCTTCAGCCCGCTGGCGCTCAGCCGCGTAGGCCCGGACATCCGCAATGGCGGTTGCCACGCGGCTAGCCACTAGCTCAAAAAAGCTGCGGTACTCGTCGTCAAAGACGCGGCGAGGGCTAATGCCCAAAATCAGACAGCCTGCCAGCTGGGTTTGTCCCGGCTGGGCCAGGGGCAGCAGCAGCGCTTCCGTAATGGATTGCTCAGCCTGATTCAACCCGGCTTCACTCAGCCCCTTTAAGCCAGGGGTGGCGCTGGGTTCAGAGCTGGCAAAGCAGGTGGTCAGATCTTCCACCCTGTAGGCCTCTCCCGTCGCAAACACGCGACCCATAGGCCAAGTACCCACGCCATCTGCCCGCCAGGGCAGCACTGCTGGGCTGGCAGGGACGCCCGCCGATATACCCGCCGTAGCCACTAGCTGCAGCTGCTCGCTGTCTGGTTCGCTCAGGTACAGCAGGGCAAAGGGGATGTCGTCGGGGTTGCTCGCTAGAGCCTGGGCCACCAGCTGACATAAAGGCTCTACAGCTTTAGCCGTGAGGGTATCAGCGGCTAGCTCCCGCAGCGTTTTGAGCCGCCGTTCGCCAATTACGCGCTGAGTGGTTTCGGTCACAGCGGTAAAAGCGCCACCGACCTGACCGTTCTCTAGGTAAATGGGGCTATAGGAATAGGTAAAGTAAGCTTCTTCAACATAGCCGTAGCGATCGACGGGCAGCAGCATGTCGTCAGACCAGGTGGCCTGCCCGGTCTCTAGCACGCTGGTAAGCTGGAGGCCAATGATGTTCCAGATTTC
>DATNQE010000173.1:0-2455 GCA_036702895.1 Trichocoleus sp.
TCTGCAAATTGGTGGGCTGCACCAGCCGGGAGCCGTCGGTGAATAAAACTAGCGGCAGCCGCTGCAGCCCGTCAGGCTCGCCGTGGGCCAGCAGCTCGCAGGCTTCGGGCTCTAGCTCCACATCCAGCCACTGGTAGGGAATCTGGTTGCGGGCCAGAAAGTCTTTGACCTGGTGCGACTGAGGCGACCAGCGGTTGCCCACCACGCGGATGCCCTCAAAGGGCGGCCGGTAGCCCGCCATCCAGTCGTCTATCAGGTCGTCGAGCACTGGGTACAGCCGCTCCTCGGGTGGGTCCCAGGGCTTGAGCAGGTAGTAGTCTAGCTTGGCGCTGTTGATAGCGCGAATGGCGGCATCGGTATCGGCGTAGGCGGTGAGCAGCACCCGCTTGGCCTCGGGGAAGAGTGGGATAGCCTGCTCCAGAAACTCCACGCCGTTCATCTGCGGCATGCGCTGATCGACTAAAAAGGTTGCAACGGTTTCGTTGCGCAGCTTGAGCTGGTGTAAGGCTTCCAAAGCGCTAGAGCCAGACTCTGCCCGCACAACGCGAAAGCGATCGCCGTACTGTTTCCTCAAATCGCGTGCTACGGCTTGCAGCACATCTGGGTCATCATCCACGGTCAGAATGACGGGTTTTGCCATGTCTTGTGTGCCTTTGACCGACGAGCTTCGCTCTTAGCATAGACCTAGACTCTTAAAAGCGAACCCGGTAAAAAAGGCAGTTGCAGATTTAGAAAAGTCCGCTTTGATAGGGGAAGGTGGGGTTGATTCAAACTCCCCTCTGAACTGAAAAAACGGACTCTGGCTGCTGGTTCAACTGCTGCTGTTTCAAGGGGCAAACCTATGCTCTGCCTGGAAGACTTGCTAAATCTGGAGCTGTTTCGGGCGCTGCCGAGAGAGCGTCTGGACTGGATTTGCGATCGCGCCACGATTGTCGATATCGCGACTGATGAAGTGCTGATCCGGGAGGGCGACCCGCCTAAAGGCTTCCTCATTCTGCTCAAGGGCCGTCTGGGCATGACCCGGCGCAGCGATGGCTTAGAGATCCCCATCGGCCAGCACGAGGCTCCCGGCTTCATCGGCGAGATCCCGGTGTTGACGGGTGAACCTGCTCCGGTAACGGTGCGGGCGCTGACGGACTGCCACCTCTATGAGCTCTCCAGTGATGATTTCCTGACATTGCTGCACGAATGCCGCGCCTTTGAGCAGGAGATTTTTCGCACCGTTGCCAAGCGGTCGCGGGGGTTAGAGTCCTTCATTCGCAACCGCGAGAAAATGGCGGCCCTGGGCACCCTGGCGGCGGGGCTGGCCCACGAGCTAAACAATCCGGCGGCAGCGCTGGTGCGGGCGCTGCGCGATGTCACCCCGGCGATGATGGAGCTGCAGCGGATGAACCTGGTGTACGGCCAGCAGCAGGTCGATCCGGAGCACACCGCCCAGTGGCTGCGGGCGCGCGATGAAGGCTGCGCCGCTATCCAGGGCAAGCGAGTGGACCCCATGACCCTGAGCGATCTGGAAGATGAACTCAATGACTGGCTAGAGGACTACGGCGTAGAAGATGCCTGGAAGCTGTCCGAACCCCTAGCGGAGGCGGGCATGTCCACCGACACCCTGGAGACGCTGGTGGCGTGCTGGCGCGATCGCACCGACGAACTTCGCGATATGGGCCTGCGCTGGTTAGCCCTCTCGTTTGAAGTGACCTCCATGATTGCCAGCGGCCTGCGTGGAGCTGAGCGGATTGCGGCCCTGGTGCAGTCGATGAAATCGTATTCCCATCTGGACCAGGGGGCGCGGCAGCTGGTCGATGTCCACGAAGGGCTGGAAGATACCCTGCGGCTGTTTTCCTTCAAGCTTAAGCAGGGGATTGAGGTGCGGCGCAGCTATGCCCCCGTGATGCCCCAAATCTGGGCCTTTGGCAGTGAGCTTAACCAGGTGTGGACCAACCTGATCGACAACGCCATCGACGCCATGGAGGGCAAAGGCGTGCTGGAGGTGGCGACGACCGCCTATCGCGATCGCATCGAGATCTACATTACCGACTCCGGCGCGGGCATTCCTAAAGATATCGAGTCCCGCATCTTTGAACCTTTCTTTACTACCAAACCCGTCGGCAAAGGCTCCGGGCTAGGCCTGGAGATGGTGCGGCGCATTGTTGAGAACCGCCACCAAGGCACGATTACCATGAACTCACAACCCGGTAGAACACAGTTCACCGTCTGCTTACCCATTGCCGAGCAGCCTGCTTAAGTAATGAGTTTGTAAACATCTACGTCAGCACCCGCAGCGGCGGAACAAAATCGCCGCAGTTATTTTCATTGGGAATGAGGGGCTGTTTCAGCTCAAATAATTCGTAAAAAGGCTGAGATCGGTTATTCAGAATTTTTGATGCTCGGGATGACTCCCTAAACGTCATTCCGCTGACCAGTGTTTCTGAAGAGCCTGCAGAACAACTGCCGC
>DATNQE010000186.1:0-6614 GCA_036702895.1 Trichocoleus sp.
CCATTTTCGTTCAGTACGGATTTCGACCTATCCATTCTCAGGTCAGCCTCGATGAAGCTGGCAGTCCCTGGACTAAAGGCATTCCTGGGGCCGAAGTTACCCCTCCAAGTCAGATTACTCCACCGCCTGCACGCCCAGTCGTGACTGAAGTGATTCGCCTTTGGCAACGGGCTCAGTAAGCATTCTGACTAAGCGGCCAGTCTTTCTTTGCCCGCAGGTAGCTCTGAAGCCATGAAATGACTAGCTACCGTAGCTGTCAAAGGAATGATCCGAGCTCAAGTCGCTTGTAAATTTAAACCTCTCTTCCGCTTTATATCCCTTACCCCCGGATTGTTGAGCACGTAAGGCGGTGGTAGCCTCAAAAGTCATGTAAACCTCCTATTGCTCAGGTTGCTGTTTGAGCCATTGGGGGCAGTTTGTTCTGCAAGTTGTCTAATTGGTGCAGCTATGATGTCAGGTTTCAAAGTGCCAGCATGGTCTTTAGGCGTGCTCCTGTTGGGGCAAATTTTGACCGGATGTGCAACAAAATCCTCTGAACCGAGCGCTTCTGCGCTAGCTGCAACGGGCTCTGCTGAACAGATTGTGTTGGCGATTGCAGGAGAGAGCGAGGAGGGTTATGACCCTACATTGGGCTGGGGTCGTTACGGTTCACCGCTGTTTCACAGCACTTTGCTGCGGCGCAATGAAAACCTTGAAATCGTTAACGACTTAGCTACGGACTACAACGTCAGCGAGGACGGCAAGACCTGGATCGTAAAGATTCGTCAGGACGCGCAGTTCTCTGATGGAAAGCCGCTAACGGCTGCTGATGTTGCCTACACCTTCAATAAAGCAGCAGAAAGCGGTGGTCTTACCGATGTGACAGTGCTGGATGAAGCTGTAGCAACTGACGAATACACAGTTGAGCTACGGCTAAAAGAACCTCAAAGCACCTTCGTGAATCGCTTAATCACTCTGGGTATCGTGCCCAAGCACGCTCATGGCCCTGACTACGCTCGTAATCCTGTGGGTTCTGGTCCGTACAAGCTGGTGCAGTGGGATGAGGGGCAGCAGCTTATTGTAGAAGCCAACCCCGACTACTACGGGGAGACTCCCGGAATCAAGCGGTTAGTCTTTCTCTTTAATGAGGAGGACGCGGCGTTCGCAGCCGCCAAGGCAGGTCAGGTCCAGGTGGTTAGCGTGCCGCAATCCCTTGCAGTGCAGAGCATCGACGGCATGAAGCTCTATGACGTTACCAGCGTTGATAACCGAGGGTTGATGTTTCCCTATCCAGCGCAAGCTGGCAAGACTACCCCTGACGGCGACCCCGTAGGAAATGCAGTTACGTCAGATCCTGCTATCCGACAAGCAGTGAACTACGCCGTTGACAGGCAAGCTTTGGTGGAGGGGGTGTTGGAGGGCTATGGCTCGCCAGCGTATGGCCCTGTGAGTGGTCTGGCTTGGGAGGAACCCAGTGCCAATATTGAGGATGGGCAGCCAGAGAAAGCTAAGCAGATTTTGACAGACGGGGGCTGGAGCGATAGTAACGGCGATGGCATTGTTGAGAAGAATGGGCTGAAGGCCGAATTCACCTTGCTTTACCCAGCCAGCGATAGCACCCGTCAGGCTCTAGCTCTAGCCGTTGCAGAAATGCTTAAACCGGTGGGCATTCAGGCCAACGTCGAGGGCAAGAGTTGGGATGAGATGGAGCCCTTGGTGCACAGCAACGTGGTGCTGTTTGGTTGGGGCAGCCACGATCAAACAGAGATGTACAACCTCTACCACAGCAAAGCAGCTCAGGGCGACTTCTACAACGCAGGCTACTACGCGAATCAAGCCATTGATAAAACACTGGATTTAGCAATGGGTGCCCCCTCGGAGGCAGAAGCGATCGCATTCTGGAAAGCCGCCCAATGGGATGGCAAGCAGGGATTCACGGCTAAGGGTGATGCCGCTTGGGCCTGGTTAGTAAACCTGGACCATACCTACTTTGTCAGTGAATGTCTAAACATCGGCCAACCCCAAGTTGAGCCTCACGGCCACGGCTGGCCCATTACTGCCAACATCGCTAGCTGGAAGTGGACATGCAACTAAAACCAATTTTGCTGTTTTTCAGCTACAAGCTGGTGCGGCTGGCGCTGCTGCTGGTCGCCGTAGCGGTGCTGACCTTTGGGCTAATGAGTCTGTCGCCGATTGACCCGGTGCGGGCCTATGTGGGGGCCGACATGCTGCAAATCAGTGCGGCTCAACGAGACCTGATCGCCCAACGCTGGGGGCTAGATCAGCCGATGATCGTGCGCTTCTGGGACTGGTTTGGGCAGATCATTCAGGGCAATTGGGGCACCTCAATGGTGTTTAATCAGCCTGTATTGCAGGTGATCGGTCAGCGGTTTCAGGTGTCGCTACAACTGCTTGCGATCGCATGGCTCCTATCCGGCGTACTGGGGTTAGTGCTAGGTGTGCTCGCCGGAGCCTTTGAGGGCACTTGGATCGACCGGGGCATTCGCCTCTACGCCTACACCTTGGCGTCATCACCCACATTTTGGGTGGCGCTGCTGCTACTGATCCTCTTTTCGGTGTCGCTGCGGCTCACCCCTATCTGCTGTGCGGCTCCGCCCGGCGTGCTAGCCCAAAACGTCACCTTCTGGCAGCATCTACACCACCTACTGCTACCTGCCCTCACCTTGAGCATCATCGGCATTGCTAATATCGCCCTGCACACCCGCCAGAAGTTGATCGACGTGCTGCACAGCGACTATGTGCTGTTTGCCCGTGCTCAGGGGGAAAGCTTGTGGGGCATTTTGCAGCACCACGGCCTACGAAATATCTTGCTGCCAGCGCTGACCCTGCAATTTGCCTCGCTTAGTGAGCTGTTTGGTGGCTCGGTATTGGTGGAGCAGGTCTTTGCCTATCCAGGGCTGGGACAGGCAACAGTGCAGGCGGCTCTACGCAGTGACGTGCCGCTGCTGGTGGGCATTGTTTTCTTTAGTGCCCTGTTTGTCTATACCGGGAATACCCTGGCTGATCTGTCTTACCAAGTGATTGACCCACGCATCCGCATTGGCGGCAGGAGGACAGCATGACGACCCTCGCACCTCCCCAGATTCGCGCTCCTAAAAAGCGCAGCAATCGGCGACAGCAGACCCTTTGGACGATTGGGCTGTGCACCTTCTTTTTGGCAGCTATTATCCTCAGTACCTGGGTGATTGGCGATGCCGGACTTAGCCCAGTGCTGGCCCAACGCAACCAGCCCCCCTCGCTGGCCCATCCCTTCGGCACCGACTGGCTTGGGCGAGACATGCTGACGCGATCGCTCCACGGCATGTCCCTCAGCCTACGGGTAGGCCTGCTGGCTGCTACCGTCAGCGCTCTGATTGCTGCCCTGCTGGGTCTAGCCGCAGGCACTCTGGGCGGCTGGGTTGATGCCGTCATCATCTGGATTATTGATGTGTGCTTTAGCCTGCCCCACTTAGTGCTGCTGATTTTGGTTGCCTTTGCCGTCGGGGGCGGTACGTGGGGCGTGATCATTGCCGTCGCCCTAACTCACTGGCCTAGCTTGGCCCGTGTTGTACGGGCAGAGGTGCTGCAGGTAAACAGCTCAGACTACGTGCAGCTCTCCCATCGGCTAGGCCGCTCCCCCGCCTGGATTGCCCGTCACCACATGGTGCCCCACGTTGTTCCCCAGCTGCTGGTGGGGCTGATTCTGCTGTTCCCCCACGCCATTTTGCATGAGGCAGCGCTGTCGTTTATTGGCATTGGCATTTCGCCACACCTGCCTGCCATCGGCATCATTCTGGCCGAGTCGATGCGGCACCTGTCTACTGGCTATTGGTGGCTGGGGGTGATGCCCGGTCTGCTGCTGCTGTTGTCGGTTAAAGCTTTTGACTGGCTGGGCGAAAATCTGCGGGCTTTGCTCGATCCACGAACGAGTCAGGGGTAGCCATGCTGTCAGTCTCTAATCTCAGCGTTACGTTTAGCCAATACGAGCAGGGGCTGCGGCGCAGGCAGCTCACCGTTATCACCGACCTGGATCTGGAAGTCAAAGCCGGGGAAGTGGTGGCGGTGGTGGGCGCGAGCGGATCTGGCAAGAGCCTGCTGGCCCACGCCATTTTGGGCATTTTGCCGGAGAACGCGACCGTTGGCGGCACAATGCTGTTTCAGGGTCAGCCATTGACACCCCAGCGGTGCCAACAGCTGCGCGGTAAGGCCATTGCTTTAGTGCCTCAGTCTGTAGGCTATCTGGATCCGCTAATGCGGGTGGGGCAGCAGGTGCAGCGGGTAGCTCAGCTCAACGGACTTTCCAAATCAGCAGCTCGAACGGCCGTGAAGCGAACCTTTCAGCGGTATGACTTGCCCGCCCAGGCAGAGCGCTGCTACCCATTTCAGGTATCAGGGGGCATGGCGCGGCGAGTGCTGGTCTCGACAGCCGTCGTCAGTCAAGCCGAGTTGGTCATTGCTGACGAACCCACCCCTGGCCTGCACCCCGATATTGTGGCTGAAACGCTGAACCACCTGCGGGAGCTGGCCCAGGAAGGGTGTGGGGTCATTCTAATTACCCACGATATCCAAGCAGCGCTGATGGTGGCTGACCGGGTGGCGGTGTTTTACGCTGGAACGACGGCGGAGATCGCCTCAGCTCAGGACTTTGCCATCGGGAACTTGCGCCACCCCTACACTCATGCGCTCTGGCGATCGCTGCCGCAAAACGATTTCATTCCAGTGCTGGGCAACCAGCCCAGCCCAGAGGCATTGCCTGCGGGGTGCCTATTTAGCAATCGCTGCTCCTGGGTGACAGAGGCGTGTCTGACAGAAAGGCCGGAGCTGCGGACAGTGCGAGGTGGTTTAGTGAGGTGCATTCATGCTGACAGGTGAAGGACTTTGGTTTCGCTATGCGTCCCAGCTGCCTTGGGTGGTGCAGGCGCAGACGATTGCGGTGGAGCCGGGCGAGGTTGTGGGACTGATGGCCCCCTCAGGCTTTGGCAAAACGACCTTGGCAAAACTACTAGCGGGTTATTTAACTCCCACCAGAGGACGGGTAAGCGTGGACAGCCAGCCCTTACCTAGGCGGCGCTACTGCCCGGTGCAGCTCGTCTTTCAGAATCCGGAGCTGGCGGTCAATCCCCGCTGGCGCATCGACCAGATTTTGAGAGAAGGCCATCCCCCCCAGATGCATCAGCTCGATGCCTTGGGCATTCACCCAGGCTGGCTTACCCGCTACCCCCATGAGCTGAGCGGCGGTGAGTTGCAGCGGATTGCGATCGCACGCACCCTCAACCCCCAAACCCGCTACCTGATCGCCGATGAAATGACGGCGATGCTCGATGCCAATACCCAGGCGCTAATTTGGCAGGCCGTTTTAGACTACGCTCGCTCCCACCAGATCGGGGTTTTGGTGGTCAGTCACGACTGGCCATTGGTGAGGCGATTGTGCGATCGCATCCTCGATTTGGCAGCTACTCAAGATCACTGCACATTAGTTTCTCAGGAGTCGTAGCCCGCTCAACGTCACTATCACCGTCGATCCTTCGTGTCCTAGCACGCCAAAGGGCAATGTGATGTTGCCCGCAAAATTAAGAATCAGCAAAATCACCACAAAGCCAAGGGCAAACACAATGTTTTGCTTGACCACGCTCTGAGCACGACGGCCCAGACGAATCGCGTGCTCTAGCTGCTCTAGCCGATCCGCCATCAGCACAACATCTGCAGTCTCAAGCGCTACGTCGCTGCCCGCGATTCCCATTGCAATGCCCACCGAGGCCTGAGCTAGGGCAGGCGCATCGTTGATGCCGTCCCCCACCATCGCCACCGTCTGATACTGCTTTTGCAAGCGCCGAATCACGTCCACCTTATCTTCGGGCAGCAACTCTGCGTGCACTTGGTCCACCCCGATCTGCTGAGCAATGCTTTGAGCCGTGCGGGCATTGTCCCCGGTCAGCATGACAATTTGCTCAACCCCCAGCCGCTTGAGTTGGAAGATTGCTTGGGCTGCGGTCGGGCGCACAGCGTCCGCAACGGCGATGATGCCCAGAACCTCACCTCCATAGGCCACCCACACCACGGTTTTGCCTTCGGCTTCCCACTGCTGACTTTGCTGAATCAAGGTTTGGGGAACGTTCTTAGCCTGGGACTGGACAAAGGCCGCTTTGCCAACCACTGCTGTTTGGCGATCAATTTCTCCGGTAATCCCCTGCCCTGCTTGGGCCTGGCCGTTGACTGCTTCCGCCCAGTTGAGGTTCTGCTGGCGAGCGGCCTGCACAATCGCCTCCCCAATGGGATGCTCAGACAGGCTTTCCAGGGCCGCTGCAACTTGAAGTAGCGGCTGCGTGGACTGCTCAACCGCCAGCATATCCACCACCTGAACCTTACCCGTTGTCAACGTTCCGGTTTTATCGAATGCGATCGCACGCACCCGTCCAATCCGCTCTAGCTGCGCCCCATTCTTAAACAAAATCCCCCGCCGCGCCCCATTGGCAATGCCTGAGAGCAGCGCCGGCATAATCGACGCCATCAGCGCACAGGGCGACGCCACCACCAGAAAAATCAGAGCCCGGTAAATGGTTTGCTCCCAGCTCCAACCCAGCAAAAAGGGCGGCAGCACGCCCAGCAAAATCCCCGCAATCACAATAACCTTGGCA
>DATNQE010000190.1:0-3989 GCA_036702895.1 Trichocoleus sp.
CGGCAGTCACCTAGTGCTAGACGGCCTGCTGATCACCGGGCGGGGCGTGCGCGTCAGTCAAACGGTACGGGAAGCAAAACCGCAGCCAGCAAAGCCTGTGAAGCGCCAATCTGCCAACCTTCAAGCCACTATTTCTCAAACGCAGCCTGCGGCTCTATCGGACGAGCAGCGCAAAGAGCACGCCTACCTAACGCTGCGCCACTGTACCCTGGTGCCCGGCTGGGGGCTGGAGTCTAACTGCGACCCGCGCCGCCCTGCCGAGCCCAGTCTAGAGCTGACCAACCTGCACGGCAAGGTGGAGATTGAGCGCACCATTCTCGGCTCGATTCAGCTCAACCACGACGAGGTGCAGACCGAACCGGTCCCGATTGAAATTCGCGACAGCCTGCTCGATGCCACCAGCCCTCAGCTAGAAGCAATTGGCGCACCCGGCTGCCCCGTGGCCCACACCACCCTGCGCATTCTGCGGACCACCGTGTTTGGCAAGGTGCATGCCCACGCCATTGAGCTAGCCGAGAACAGCATCTTCGAAGGCAAGATTACCGTTGCGCGATCGCAAATCGGCTGCATGCGCTTTTGCACCTATCTCAAAGGCTCTCGCACGCCCCGCTGCTTTCGCTGCCAGCCTGACCTTGCGATCGCCGCGGCAGAGCAGGCCATTACGACCTCAGGCGAGACGATCTCAGCGGAAGCGCTGGCCGAGGCCCTACAGCGGGAAGAAGACCGGGTGCGCCCGCGCTTTAGCAGCACCCGCTACGGCACCCCTGCCTACGGCCAGCTCTCGCTCTACTGCCCCCTAGAAATTACCCGGGGAGCCGACGACGAGTCGGAGATGGGCGTTTTTCATCACCTATTTCAGCCCCAGCGAGCCGCCAACCTCAAGGCTCGCCTAAACGAGTTCACCCCCAGCGGCATGAGCGCCGCGATCCTCTACGCTAACTAGGAGCCACTACCCATGCAAGGAGAACTTCGAGGCGACTTCACCCGCGACACCTATAGCCCCCAAAAGCAGTTTCTGCGGGTGCTGATGCAGCAGGGGCGAGTGCAAATCGACGCCGACTTCAACGAGCAGGTGTCTATCCTGCTGAACTACCTGCAAACGCTGGCCACCGACTTAATTGGTCCCTACGGCGCACCCGCCGCCAACGCTGGCTTTGGCATTACCCCCAAGACCAGCGGCAGCGACCTCGCCAATCTAGAAATCAGCCCAGGCCGGTACTACATCGAGGGGCTGCTCTGCGAGAATCCTGGGCCTACCAACGCCGACCAGCCCGTAACGTTTGAAAACCAGCCCTATTTTCCCCAGCCCAATGCTGACAAAGGGGCCTACGACTATCCCGAGCTGCCCTTTCTGGTGTACCTCGACGTGTGGGAGCGCCACATCGACCACACCCAAGACGCCGCTGGCGGCATTCGAGAAGTGGCTCTGGGCGGCCCTGACACGGCGACCCGCTCAAAAATCATTTGGCAGGTGAAGCATACCGAGAGCCTCAACGGCGATCGGGGCCTCAGCCTGGAGCAAATCCTCAATCCTGCCCCGCCACCAGCGCCGCCAGAACCGCCAGCAGACGGTCAACCTCCGGCAGATCCTCCAGCAGATGGGCAGCCCCCCAACGCCGAGGTGTTTGCCCTAGCTGAAACTGCGGCAAATCGCCTCAAAACAGAGCCCGATCTCCTCCTGCGATTCCTGGACCTCGAGGGCAAGACGCCGCCCCTGCTGAAAGCTAGAGCCGCCAAAAGCAATAACAGCAGCGCCCTCGATCCGTGCATCGTTTCCCCAGATGCCCGCTACCGAGGCGCGGAAAATCAGCTCTACCGCGTCGAGATTCACACCGGAGGCGAGAATCCCACCTTCAAGTGGTCGCGGGAGAACAGCGCCGTGGTCTTTCCCATTGCGTCCGCTGCTGGGGACATCGTGACCCTGGAGCATCTGGGCTACGACAGCCGCTTTAGCCTCAGAGAGGGCGACTGGGTGGAAGTGATCGACGACGAGTACGTCCACCGCGGCGAACCTGGGCCGCTGCGTCAGGTGCAAAAAATTGACCTGATTACGCTGCAAGTTACCCTGAGCAAATTGCCTACTGGCGTTGCCGGCAGCGCTACCGGAACTAATTCCAAGCTCCATCCCGGTCTGCGCCGCTGGGACCACCGCGTCGGCAACCCCAACCTGGGCGGTAGCAGCCTTACCGACGACGGCGTTGTGCTAGTTAAACTGGCAGGGCCTCAGGACGAGAGCTGGCAAACCCTGGAAAACGGCGTGCAGGTGCAGTTCCTACCCGGCAACTACCACCCTGGCGACTACTGGCTGATTCCGACTCGCACCGCCACAGGAGATGTGGAGTGGCCGCAGGAGCCGCAGGGCTCCAAGCTGATACCCCAGGCGCTGCCGCCCCACGGCGTTAAGCACTACTACGCCCCGCTGGCAATGGTCACAGCCAACGCTCAAAACACCGAGATTGTCGCGCTCGACTGCCGCTACCAGTTCAGCCCTATGCAGCCACCCGTAGTGCCAAACGGGCCTGCCGATGCTTAATCCCGCCCAGTGAATACATCAGAGGTAAGCTGAGCCTATGGTTTTCTCCTCTATCTTGCAGGCAGCAAGGGCCTCGGCAGTCTCAGCCAGTGCGATCGCAGCGCTCATCCTGCTGAGTAGCCCTGCCGGTGCCCAGGCTGCAGCTTGCCCGCTCTCTGAGTCGGCATCTACCGTCGATCTGGAGCGCGCGCCCGCTGCTGCGGACCTCGAGGCCTGCGGCGCTGAGGCCCTACCGACGCTGCTGGCGACGTTAAGGCATTCGGACTGGCAGCAGCGAGCGGCAGCTGCCTACCTTCTAGGTCAACTCGGTGCAGAAGCCGAACCAGCCACTCCCGCACTGGCGAAAGCCCTTGCAGACAGCCACCCGGCAGTGCGCTTTACCGCTGCCGGGGCACTGGGGCAAGTTGGCTCTGCAGAGGCTGGTGATACCCTACTCAACGCTTTAGAGGACGAAGACGAAAGTGTGCGCGCCAATGCCCTAATAGCGCTGGCGCGGTTGGGGCCAAAGGCAAGTCCTGCTTTGCCCCAACTCTTTGAGGTTTTAGAGGCTCGAGGTATCTACAACAGTTTTGCCCCCGACGCTTCCCAACCGCCCGTGGGGCTGCAGGCTGCTGTGCTGCAAACACTTCTGGAGGACGGCAACTGGGCTGTACGCAGCTTTGCTGAGGAGGCTCTAGTTGACCTGGTAACCCATCAGCCCGACGCGCTGGCGTACCTATGGTTCAGCCGGTTTCACCACAGCGGGTTGGTGAAAGGGCTGGAGACAAAAATTGCACACCAAGTTGGGCCAGAACCTCTGCTGCGGGCGCTTCAATCCGCCGACCCAGAGGCTCGCAGTAAGGCTGCTGAAATGCTGGGGAAATTGCGCGTAACGACAGCTGTGCCGAGCATACTGGTACTGTTGGATGACCCAGATGAAGCTACCCAGCACGCTGCTATTGAAGCACTGGGGCAGATCGGCTCTGCTGATGCTGTGCCTGCGTTGCTTGAGCAGCTGCAGGCTGGCTCTCCCACAATCCGACAGGCCGCCGCCATCGCTCTGGGGCAAATTCCCACCCCAGATTCTGTAGCTGCGCTCACGGCGGCGTTGTCTAGCGACATTAGCGCCGCCGCCGCCGCCGCTTTGGGCGCAGCAGGCGCAGAAACGGCCGTGCCAGCATTGCAGGAAACTTTATCCAGAACCACAGCAACCGTCGAGCTAACCGCAGAGGATTATGCGCTAGACAATTCCAGCTCCGTTTGCCGAGCTGCCACCTTGGCGCTTGGGCGAATCGGTTCTGCCGAGGCCATAGAAACTCTGGTAGATGCCCTGCAACAGGAAAACTGGTTGCTGCGCAGTTGCGTCTTAAGAGCCTTTGGTCAAATTCCTTTGGAGGACTCATCCGAGGCGCTAACTCAGGCCCGACGACAGGAAGTGCCGCGGCTGGTAGAAGCTCTGCAGCAGACCTGGCCCTAC
>DATNQE010000206.1:0-9660 GCA_036702895.1 Trichocoleus sp.
CTCTGAAAATTTCTAGGGAAACTTATTTGATCAGACGGATTTGAGTGTGACTGATCACAAATTCTTGACTCGGCCGAAATGGTGTTTGAGAGCCTTGTTAACTAACGGCATGGAGGACCGCGGTAGGAAGTGCGATCGCACTTCCTACCCGCCTCAAACTACACTCACTTGATTGGGCCTTCTAGGCGAAAGCGGTTGCGTATCATGCTTGGCTAGGGAGGCAGGTCTGGTGAGACGGAAGGTTTTACAGTATGGTTTTGCTGATGGTATTTGCTTTGAGTCAATATCATCGGGCAGCTACCCTACTGATTGACGGCGAGGTCATAGATGATAAAGGCCGCTTTGACTCCAAACCGGGTTCTAAAACTAGGTCTTCGGCTCAGCCTTGCAGCCCTGGCGACTAGCGCAACCCTAGGGACACTTTCTGCGGTAGGCTCTGCAGCCCTGCAGCCCCAGTCCTCTCCAGCAGAGGCTCCTTTATTGGCTCAGGAAGCCATCCTGGAGACGGTGCTCTTTTTTGAAACTGAGAGCATGGCGGTGCGCATTTATCGGCGCGGCAGCAGCTTATTTATGAACCTCTACAACAAAGGGACAGACACTGTAGAGGCCAGAAACACGCCCGCTGAATTGGCCCCTAGCACTCGTGACCAAACGGTGTATCGCAACAGCCTGGGAGAAGTTGATCGGCTGGCCCGGGTCACAGTGCTAGGGGAGTCCTCCCTAGAGATTTTGGCCCCCGATGGCGAGGTGCTGCTGCAGGAGGCTGGTTACAACACGGTGGTAGGAGTTCCTGCCGGCGAGACTGACTTTGCGGGCAACAACTTTGCGCCGGGTACCTCGGCGGTTGTACTCTCTGCTCGCTTTGCCAACCTGCGGCAGAACCCGGATTTGCAGAGCCCTACGGTGGCTGCTGTGCCTCGCCGAGACACTGTTGATGTTGTCGATCGAGTTGGCAACCCGCGCGATGGGTTTATCTGGTACCAGGCAATCTACAACGGCCAAACGGGTTGGGTTCGGGGCGATTTACTGCAGCCCATCTAGAAGAGGCCCAGGATCGAGCTATAGGGCCGAGCCGCTGATGACGACTTGGCCATCTTGAATTTGCAAATCTTCCAGGGCGACACCGTTTTGGACTAGGGCTTGAGCCAGCTGCTCCTCAATTTGCCCCTGAGACAGCCCCATCTGGTTTGCCAGATCCGCTAGAGGTAGCTGAAACCGCCCGATGGTAACCACAGTGTTGTCATCGAGCACCAGGCGACCTTCTTCAACCCGCGGGCTGCCCTGAATGCCGATATAGACGTCTCGGTTAGCCAGCATCGGGAAGCGCTCTGTAAGCTGGCTGAGAGCCTGCTGGCCTTCGCTAGGCAAAGCGCCAGCCGGAATGTCGGAGAGGTTGATTACCATGCCGCTTTCGATGCGGTTGTTTTCCAGGGAGGTGTTGACGCCTTTGGCCGCTTCTAACAGTTGGGCGGTTTGAGGGGTTTGTGCGATCGCGCCGATGACCATTTGATTGACCTCAGCCTCAGACAAGGTGATCGAGCGCGATGACTGAAAATCTTGAGTTTCCCCTAGCTTGTTGGCAAGCAGATCACTAGCTGTGCCAACGTCATTAGTTAATCCTTGAGTCGAGGGAGCATACCAGTCGGGCAGCTGGGTAGCTTGGTTCCAGTAGTAGGCGGCAACCCCGCCAGCAGCCCCTACCACCACAAAAATGCTGAGAAAAAATGCCTTGTTCACAGAGCTCTAGAGATACAGGTTGAAAGACGCTCAGAAGAGGTGGCGTGCTTCGGGCTACTCTAGCTCAAGCGAGCCCTAACTGTCACAAGTATCAAGGTCACAAGTATCAAAGCGAGGACTTAGGGTAGGCAGGCAAGGCGAAGTACGCTGGCTGATCAAACGTGCTGATTAAACGCGTTAAGCCAGCTGCAGCACCATACCTTCACGGGCTAGGCGAGCATTGGCAAAGTGGTTTTGAACCTTGATCTCAAGCTGGTCGAGATAGTCGTCGTCGTGGCGTGGGTCGTGGTGAAACAAAATAAGCTCTTTGACGTTGGCGCTTTTAGCCGCCTCTACCCCCATTTCCCAGGGAAGGGCTTCCTGAGTGCCCCGATTGTAGTAGTCGGAGTCGGCGTAGGTGCCGTCAAAAATGAGCACGTCGGCGCCCGCCGCTAGATACATTAAGTTGGGATCGATGTGCTGTTGAGTGTGATCGGTATCGGTGGCGTACACCAGGGAGTGCCCGTTCCACGAGACGCGATAACCAAGGGCGCCGGTGAGGTGATTGAGCCCGATGGTTTCTACTACGACATCGCCCAGGGAGATAACGCTGCCCGCGCTGATGTTGTGGAAAACAAGCTGGGCCTGCATCTGCTGCAGCGGCGTAAAAAAGTTAGGGCGCAGCATCTGATCGGTAAGGCGCTGCTTAATTGAGGCTCCGTTAGGCGCCGGGGCACCGTAGATTTCGAAGACATTGCCCGTTTCAAAGGCCGGCAAAAAGAACGGGAACCCCTGAATTCGATCCCAATGGGTGTGGGTGAAAAAAATCTGAGCTTTAATACCGGAGGGCTGGCCGAGCAGGTGTTTGCCCAGCACTCTCAGCCCGGTACCGCCGTCAAAAATGAGCCGCTGGGCTCCCACTAACACCTCGATACAGGCAGTGTTGCCGCCATAGCGCATGGTGTCCGCGCCTGGAACGGGCACGCTGCCACGAACACCCCAAAACTGGACCGTGAAGCCGTCTGAAGTGTCTTTTTGGAGACTGACGTTAGCCGGTTCTAGGCTGGAAGGCTGGGCAGGACTATTCTCTTGAGACAGTGCGATTTCAGACTCGGTCATGTCACAGCAGGCGGGTCGAGTTGGGGGCGAGATGTCTCATAGCTTCAGGATGCGGATGGATTGTATAAAAACCATCCGCCATCACACCCGTGGTAACAATCAAAAAGCCCAGGGAACTCAACACCCGTGATGGATGACGGCTAGATCAATAGACTACTTACATTTCGTATATTCAGCAATGCCGTTCCTGTTCGGGACGATTGGAGGGTTGAGAGCAAACACGTCTGGTATCGCCTGCTACAGCGTTACCTAGGCTGCCTGCATCCTAGGACTCTAGATAATTACCTGTAATAGGCGGGTTGAAAATTAGACTACCCAACCTTGAGGGTACCCACTTTTACCGCCAAACTCTGCGCTAGTACCGACTGCTTTTCGTGGACTACTTTTTCCCGGCCGCAACGCACTCTTCTACCAGCGGATTAACGTGCTCAACGTTTTTCCAGCCCAAAATTTCTGTTACCTTCTTCTCCAGGTTCTTGTAAGTTCTGAAGAATTCGGCAATCTCGTCGAGCCGGTGGGGCGCGATGTCGTCTAGAGACTTGACCTGAGCGTAGCGAGGATCGGCCGCCGGAACGCAGAGAATTTTTTCGTCACGGTCGCCCCCGTCAATCATCTCTAACATACCGATGGGGCGAGCAGTGATAACACAGCCAGGGAAGGTGGGCTGATCCATAATCACCATGCCGTCGAGGGGGTCGCCATCATCGGCCAGCGTGTTGGGAACGAACCCATAGTCGTAGGGATACTGAACTGAGGCAAACAGCACTCGGTCCAGGGCAAAGGCATTCATATCCTTGTCGAATTCGTACTTATTTTTGCTGCCGCCCGGAATTTCGATCAGCACGTTAAGCAGCCCAGGCTTAGGCTGAGCAGGAATTTTAGAGAGATCCACAACGCTCCTCCAAGTTCACTCAAGTATTCATTCTGCGTCTGTTGGGTCAGGAGCACCCCTTAGGCAGTGCCGTTTGAACCAGCCAAGCTGATTCAGCAGACCAAGCTGATGCCTAAGCCGAGGATAGCCAGACCTTCGCCTTAGCATTGTACGAGGAATTGGCCCTTTAACCGGACACTTGCGGCAAGCCACATAGCGGCCCTAAAAGCGGCATCAAGAGACAGTAGCCTCGACCATGAGCGGCGAGGGTCTTAAATAGCTGGGTTCTGCACAGCGGCTACGGGCGTTGGGGTTGACTGAGGGTGGCCGGAGGCGCTTCCAAGGCGTCCATGCGAGCGGACGAGTAATGTGCGATCGCAACAATCGGCAGGGTCAGGGTCAAAACCGCAACGACGACACCGAGCAAACTAGACAAACGGGTGGGAGGTTCTTGCGGAGGGTTGTCAGATTGACTGGCAGATTCCATACAAAAGGTATTGAGAGCAATAATCCCGAAAGCGCTCAGAGCTGGGTGGATGAGTCCGCCCAGACTAACTCAGAGGGTAGAATTAAGGGTCTACTTCATCAGACAATCTTAAAGATCCTCTGGGAGATAGCTGTCTTCGGGACGACAAAGTGGCCAAGGTATCCCGGACCACTTCATGAAAAACTAATATTTTCAGGATTAACCCTAACACTTCAATTAGGGGGATGCCACCCCGAAAACCGAACAATTCTGCTTATGTCTTAGGGCTGACCTTTAAAGGTTAGGCATTTAGAGTTGAGCGGGCAAAAGGACCGTAAACTCGCTTAGCAAGGCTGCTCTAGCGTTTGTAGCGAAAGGCAGTACGGGATTTGCCAATAGACCCTATTCAATCAATGCTATTAACTCTGCCGCTAAACTCGGGCGCTAAGTTAGCTGCGGCCCAACTCAACAGATTCCCCACCCTAATTGAGGCGCAACGGTTAGGAGCGAGACTTGAGCAGTTCATGAATGCCCTTAAGCTCCTCCAAGATGGCCTTAAGAAGCTCCTGGGTCACTGTTTCTGGAGGCGTTTGCACCTCAATAGTGGGGTTGAGTCCAAGGACATCACGGGCAAAGCGCCTGACCTCTTTGGCATGGAACAGCAACGGCTCCTCCCGGTTGGTGCGCACTTCGGGGTTGAGCCGTTGGGGGTCAAAGGGCGGATTGAGCAGCTCGGCATCGGTGTTGGCGTAGCGGTAGACCGAAGCCCGCGATCGCTTCAGCTGCTTTTGCACCTCATCTACGCCCAGCAAGGCTGGCTCGTCGGTAGAGCTACCAGCAAACGGTTGGGAACCCCCCAGGTGAAGATTGGAATCAAAGGACTCAGAGTTCATCTCGGAGTTCACTAACAGGCCATAACGGGCAGGCATTCATCGAGCATACATGGCTACTTTATCAGGTCGTAGTTCATCTCTCATGAGCTGGGTCGAGATTACAGCTGCTAGCTACGGCTAGAGCCCTGCCCAGAGCCCCAGAAGGGCTGCTAACCTGGAGCAGGCACAGGCGCGTCGGTAAAGGTGCCCCCGAACGAAGCTGTGTAACAACGAAGCTGTGTAACAACACTGTGCCCTGTGATAAGGGGTTGTGTCTCTGGGGGAAGGCTGTGCTAAAACACTTGGCAATGGTAGCGGGCGAATTGGTGTGAAGCGTTCTAGACGGCGACTGCTGCAAAAATACATAACCGGATTGGCTATTGGCACTTTTGGCGTTGGGATGCTAGCTAGCCTGGCGGCCTATCGTCTATCTCCCAAAACAACCCAGACAGCTGATTTTTGGACGGCTGATCTAGAACCTAGCCTGAGGCTGCGCCAAGGCGTAGCTCAACCCCTGCAGTTTAACGGTCGACCCCGACCCTACCCGCTGCCTGCTGCCCAGGAGGTGTGGGAGTGTGAGGTGGCGATTGTGGGCGGATCGCTGGGAGGTGTCGCGGCAGCAGCCCACGCGATGCAGTCGGGGGCCCAAACGTGTTTGATTGAGGTGGCACCGTGGCTGGGGGGGCAGATCAGTACCCAGGGGGTTTCGGCGCTGGATGAGTCGCTGCTGATGCGGCGGCAGCAAAATTTTTCAGGGAGTTGGGAGCGCTTTAGGCGCCTGCTGGAGCAGCAGCCCGTAGAGCTGCCAGCCTGGAGCCCAGGAGCGCTAAGTCGGCAGGTAGCCGACATTAACCAATGCTGGGTGGGGACGCTGTGCTTTCCGCCCAAGGCCGGGGCAACGGCCTCGGAGCAGCTGCTGCAGAGTTTTTCTGAGGGAGCGCCGGGCAGTCGCTGGGGCAGTGCGATCGCATTCAAGGGGGCGGCCTTCGACCCTAGCGGGCAGCAGATCACCGCTATCTACGCCGTTAAGCGGATTCCAAAAGACCCCGGCTACCTGCCCAAGGGGCGGCTGTCGGAGGAGCTGGCCGAGTGGTATAGCTGGTCTGCGACAGACACCTTTGACCGAGTGCCGATTCGGCTTCAGCCGCCCGCCGGTAAGCAGATGGTGGTGATCGACGCGACCGACACCGGAGAACTGGTGGCCTGGTCTAAGGTGCCCTACCGAGTAGGTTCGGAGTCGGCTAAAACAACCGGCGAGCTCAACGCGGCTCGCTTCGACA
Organism: Trichocoleus sp.; assembly: GCA_036702895.1. Taxonomy (GTDB): domain Bacteria; phylum Cyanobacteriota; class Cyanobacteriia; order Phormidesmidales; family Phormidesmidaceae; genus JACVSF01. Next base: position 6,325 of record DATNQE010000206.1, read on the forward strand.
ACCCCTCCTGCACCCAGGCGTTTACCTACCCATTTGCGATCGCGCTGCATAACGACAACGGCGACAGTCTAGCCGCGCTGTCCCGTCTGAAGACCACCTATGCCCTGCACGAGCACCAGGCCGAGTACGACCTGGAAGGCTTCCCGATGTTTGAGGGGAAGAGCGTGTTTCACTACCGACGCATTGTCAGCCAGACCCGCAACAACCCCTACTACGGCGCTCCGGCCCTAGGGGACATTTCCATGATCAACTGGAACCGGGGAAACGACTGGAACTGGATGAACCCGCCGCTCATCCTGCAGGATAAGGAGCTGCAAGATTCGGGCCAGTACCAAAACTGGATGGGCGGCCTGTCGCAGTCAGCGCTCAAGTTTGGCGAGGAACATGCCCTCAAGTTCGCCCGTTGGCTGCTGGAGACCCAGAGTACAGCGGACTACCCCCTGACTTACCTCTCGGGCAACGATAGCCCTATGGGAACTCTCTCCGGGCTCAGCATGGTGCCCTATTTCCGAGAGGGCCGACGTATTTTGGGCCGCCCGGCTTACGGGCAGGACGATTTTCAGATCCGGGAAAATGACTTGCGCTACAACTTCCCCGACCAGCGCAGCTTTAGCAGTACATCCGTAGGCACCATCCATTACGCCGTTGATATCCATGGCTGCCGCTACCGCAACTGGCTGCCCTCTGGAGAAGCCGTTAGCGCCCCAGCCGAAGAACCGCTGGTCCGGCCGCTGCCCGTTCCTTTAGAGAGCTTGATCCCCCAGGGGGTAGATAATCTGCTAATCGGCGGTAAGTCTCTTGCCGCTACGCACATTGCGAATGCTGTTACCCGCATTCACTACAGTGAATGGCAGATAGGGGCTGCAGCTGGGGCAACGGCAGGTTGGCTCACTCGCCCAGAACGTTTGGGTCAAGGGCCAGCCAGCATCATTCCCAATGGTCAAATGGCCCAACTGCAGGAGCATATGCTGCAGCAGGGCTTGGGATTGGGCTGGTAAATAGCCTCTCAACTTATAGGGTTGAGCAATCCTTGAGGAAGCCTTGCTAAATCGGTAGCGACTTTAGCAGGGCTGCTCAATTTCAGGAGCGCTAGCCAAAAGCGTTAGGGTTTGCCCAGCCTGTGCTGCGCTCTAATTGTCATTCTTTACGCGGGGCTACTGAGATTTGGTGCTTCAGAGCGCTGCTTTAGATCGGGCAACAGATCGTGGCAACTCTTAACCTGCTCTTACTGAATCTCTTCCCAAGCATCCCACAATATTTAAGGATAGAGATAGGCGCATATTAATACTCCGTATTAATGAGCTGGGCCGTTTCCCTCGTGAAATCGGTTGCCCCTATTGTTCTTAACTGTAGCCCGCCATAGGACAGCAATATATGACAAGTTTTCCCATTGATTTAGGTGCATATCAGCGGATTTCTCTGGATGCATCTAACCCCACCTTGACGGACGAGCAGCGGAATGCTTTGAAGGCCAACATCCAGCTCTGCCGGGATGCGATCGTGTTTTTCACGGCGACCGGAGCTGCTAGAGGCGTTGGCGGTCATACCGGCGGCCCTTACGACACCGTGCCCGAAGTGGTCATTCTAGATGCTCTGTTCCGGGGTAACCCCGATGGCTACGTGCCCATCTATTTTGATGAAGCCGGGCACCGGGTGGGCACCCAGTACCTCATGGCGGCGCTAGCCGGGGATCTACCCGCCGAACAGCTTATGCACTACCGGGAAGCTCACCACGATCTCCCCGGCCACCCCGAACTGGGACTGACCCCCGGCGTTAAGTTCAGCTCTGGCAGGCTTGGCCACATGTGGCCCTACGTCAATGGTGTAGCGCTAGCTAACCCTGGCAAAACTGCCTTCTGCCTCGGCTCTGATGGCGCCCAGCAGGAAGGCAACGACGCAGAGGCTGCTCGCTTGGCAGTGGCCCAGCACATCAACGTCAAACTGCTGATCGACGATAACGACGTCACCATTGCCGGACATCCCTCAGAGTACCTAGGCGGTTTCAACGTTCGCAAAACCCTGGAAGGCCACGGTCTGAAGGTGCTAGAGGGCGACGGCGAAGATATCGATGGCCTCTATGCCCGCATTTGCGAAGCGATCAACACCCCTGGCCCTGTTGCGGTGATCAACAAGCGCCCCATGTGCCCTGGTATCGAAGGGCTAGAAGGCTCTAACCACGGTCACGACGTGATTTCTGTGAAGGGTGCTATTCAGTACCTAGAATCCAAGGGGCTGACCGAAGCGGTAGAAATTCTCAAGGGCATTTCTGGACGCAAGAACGATTACACCTTCTTGGGTTCTAGTGACAAGCAAGGCTCTAACCGCAACGTCTTTGGCGAAGCGGTGGTCGAAGTCCTCGGCGCGATGAGTGAGGAAGACCGCAAGAACAAGGTGCTGGTGATCGATAGCGACCTGGAAGGCTCTTGCGGGCTCAGCCAAATCCGCAAAGCTCACCCCGAAGTCTTCATCAGCGGCGGCATCATGGAGCGGGGCAACATCTCGGCAGCGGCAGGCTTTGGCATGGCCGAAGGCAAGCAGGGCATCTTTGCTACCTTCAGCGCTTTCCTAGAGATGTGTATCTCTGAGATCACAATGGCGCGGCTCAACAGGTCTAATATGCTGTGCCACTTCTCCCACGCCGGGATTGACGACATGGCCGACAATACCTGCCACTTCGGGATGAACAATATGTTCGCCGACAACGGCTTGGATGACGGCTACGAAACTCGCCTGTACTTCCCGGCCGATGCCAACCAAATGCGGGCCTGCGTCAAAGCGGTCTTCCACAACCCCGGTCTGCGGTTTATCTTCTCTACCCGCTCCAAGGTGCCCATTCTGCTGAACTCAGAGGGCGGTGAGCTGTTTGGTGGTGACTACACCTTCACCCCCGGCAAAGATGAAGTTCTGCGCGAAGGATCCGCAGGCTACATCGTCACCTATGGCGACTCGATCTACCGCGCCTTGGATGCGGTGGAGCGCCTGAAGCAGGAAGGCATTGATGTTGGCCTGATCAACAAAGCCACCCTCAACGTTGTAGACGAAGAGATGATGGCCAAGATTGGCAAGGCTCCCTTTGTGCTGGTGACCGAAGCCTTTAACCGCCGCACCGGACTGGGCAGCCGTTTTGGTACCTGGCTGTTGGAGCGGGGCTACACGCCTAAGTATGCTCACATGGGCACCCACCACGAGGGCAGCGGTGGACTGTGGGAGCAGTACGAACACCAAAATATCGGTTCCCCAGGCATCATGGCCAAGGTGAAAGAACTGGTGGGTTAATACGGACACCTGCTGGAGACGGTTAACTAACAGGGGAGCATCGATTGATGCTCCCCTTTT
>DATNQE010000217.1:0-3672 GCA_036702895.1 Trichocoleus sp.
CCATTGAGCCGTTTTGACCATAGGCTACCAAGTTGGTGCCTTCGCAGGGGTCAACAGCGATGTCGATTTCCAGCAGTTCGTCCGGGTTGCAGTACTGAGTTGCGTCAGGCTGGGTGCAGATGCCCACTTCTTCACCGATAAAGAGCATCGGTGCGTCATCCCGCTCGCCCTCTCCAATCACGATGCGACCCCGCATGTGAATCTTATTCATGCGCTCCCGCATGGCTTCTACCGCCACTTGGTCAGCGGTGTTTTTGTCGCCCTTGCCCATCCAGCGGGAAGATGCGATCGCAGCCTGTTCGACAACCTCAATAATTTCTAATCCGAGGGTACTTTCCAAGGGACTTATCCTCCAAACTGCCTATTTTTCGTGGGTCTGACGTTCCCAGTCTCAACCACACAGTCTATCAGACGGTGGGATCAGGGCGATAGCAGCCTGAAGGGACTCAACCTTTAGAATCGAGCGCAGCCGCTGTAACACCTGCAAAACCTGAGTTAGCAGCTTCGGCAAAACAGCCTTAACGCAGATAATCACTCTTTTGAGCGATTTAGCGGCCTGTGCCCCGTTGTTAGCATTCTCTCTAGGCTTTGGTAAATCCAGTCAGCACTCTACCGCTTCTGTTTTAAACGCTTGGGCAGATTGCCTGAGCGGTATTGGCAGACACATTCCTCCAACCAGGCAATTCAATCAAATGCCCTACAGTCGCATTCCCTCCAGGCAAAGGTCGTCGTCATCCCCGGGAGTTCCAAACAGCCTTCGCCGCGCCTTGAACTATATAACGGTGACGCTGGCGCTGTCTCTGCTGCTGTTCAACCTTGTCGGCCCCATCCTTATTAATTTTGCCACTGACTTTATCCTGGGCCTTCGCAGCCTGGCAGCTGGAATTTTGCCAATATTGGCGGCGGTTTACGTAGGCTTTCTGCTCAATCTGAAGATTCCAGCCAACGAAAGCCGCGCTCCCGCCGTTAACAACTTCGTCATCTTTACCCTCTGGACGCTGCTGCTCATTGGCCTAGATGAAACCTACGACTTTCAGGGAATGCCGCTGAAAGAGCTGCTGTACTCTCTCACCTTAGCCACCCTAATTTGGCGCTATAAACGCCTCAACTCGTTTGAGACTTTGGTGAGCTGCTGCTATGGCATTGTCTGCGGCTGGTTAGCGGCCCTAGTGCTCTTTGGCTGGTTCTAGCAGCAGGTTTAAGCCTCAAAGCTGTGGGTTGTGCTGCTGAATTTCTGATTCGGCCTGACCATTGGTGTTTAGTTTATTGATTGTTAGGAGCAAACGGCATGGCGAGTAATGCCCCAGAGGAATTTTCAGAGAACTTTTCGGAACATACTTTTTTAGAAAACATCGGTACCGAACGGGGAGATGACGACGCTGAGGCTGCCCGCATCGGCATGGCTGACCACAGCCAATCTTTAGGGGCAACAGTAGATTCAGACATCGATTACATGACGGTAGATAAGCCTCCCACTGGAGGAGGTCTAAGCAGCCATCCAGACCAGGCTGAGGTTGTTGGCGATGAGGCTGTTGGCGGTACGGTTGCGCTACCTGACCAAGACGTGGTGGACGATATTGCCGAGTCGGTTGGGGTTGAAATGCGCGACGAACATCCCCTCCGTGTAGCCGATGAGATGTATGCCAGAGACGAGCGGCGGTGGGAGCTTGAGCCAGAATCTGCCGATCGCCCTAGTGAACTGGAACCCTGGGAGTAAAAGCGGAGGCCGCCATCTAGGTTTGGCTTAGGCTGCTCCTAAGCTTCTATACAGCCCAAGCGCTTGAGGCGAAAGTGGATCGCTCCAGGCTGCCGCTGGAACTGTTCGCAGAGTTGCTCTAGCTCAAGGCCAGACTCAAAAGCTGCCTTGAGCTGGCAGTCTTCCTCGTTACTCCAGCTCTCATAGGCCCTGGCGTGAGTTTGCCGCAGCCGCTCTATGCGATCCTGCCGGGCCTCCCGCAGGGACATATCGATCTCGCCAACGTCAGGGCGTGCCTGCTGAAGATGGGCCAGCACCAGCCGGATTTCAGGGTAGTCGTAGGTATAGCCGAGGTGGTCACGAACTGCCGAGATCGACTTCGACTCAGCCGCCTCAAAGGCTGCTTGAATAGCCGCCTGCCGCTCGGGAGAAACCAATAGATCTAAGTTAACCTCATGACCGTTGGTCATCAGCCGCTCGAAGTGGCTAATGACGGTTCCGTGGCGAAGACGGCGGCGCTCAATAATTTCAGGCAGTGAAAGCCCCTCTCGGTGCAGCTCCAGAGTCTGCAAATGAGTCTCGCTAGGGGGCTGATGCTTGCGAGACGGTTTCGGCGTCGCCGCAATCGATTCCACCCGAGGCAGCGCTGTGTCAGTCAGCCCGTTCTCCCGGCAGAAGCGATAGATTTCATCGGTAAAGACCTGGCCGTACTGCTCCAGCTTGCGGCTGCCAACCCCTGAGATACGGGCAAACGACTCCAGGGTTTGGGGGCGCTGCTGAGCCATTTGCCGCAGGGCCGACTCAGCAAAGACCACGTAGGGCGGCACCGCCTGTTCGTCGGCCAGCCGTTTGCGGAGCGATCGCAAGCGCTCCATCAGCTGCACCACCTCCCAGGAATCTTCTGCGGGAGGAGCCTCTGCCGTTTGGTGCTGGAGCTGCTCTGGCACAGCGACTTGAACCGTCAGTTGCCCCCGCATCACCTGCCAGCTGCCCGCGTTGAGCTTGAGTATGGGGTAACCGTCGGTAGTTTCTTCTAGCAGGCCCTGGTGCAGCAAAGAGCGGCTCAACAGCCGCCACTCGTCCACGGAACGGTCTTTGCCAATGCCGTAGGTGGAAAGCTCGTTGTGCTTGAGCTCCAGCAGTCGCTGCTTCTTAGCGCCTCGCAGTACATCGATGATGTGTCCGGCACCAAAGCGCTCACGGCAGCGGGCCACACAGGAGAGAAACTTTTGCGCCTCAATCGTCCAGTCTTCGATGGGGGGCGGCGAGATGCAGTTGTCGCAGTGGGCACAGGGCTGATCGAGCAGTTCGCCAAAGTAGCCCAGCTGGATTTTGCGGCGGCAGACGGTGCTTTCAACGTAGTCGATCATTTGCCGCAGCTGCTGGCGGGCAATACGCTGCTCCTGCTCGTCAGGCTTTTGGCTGATCAAATACTCCACCGTAGCGACATCAGCGTAGCTGTAGTAGAGGGTGCAGTGGGCAGGCTCGCCGTCACGCCCAGAGCGGCCTGACTCCTGATAGTAGCTCTCTAGGTTGCGGGGAATGTCGTAGTGAATGACGAAGCGCACGTCGGGCTTGTTGATACCCATGCCAAAGGCGATGGTGGCGACCATTAAGCGCACGTCGTCTCGGATAAAGCGGCGCTGATTTTCCGCCCGGTCAATATCGCTCATACCGCCGTGGTAAGGCAGGGTAGCAATGCCATCCTGCTGGAGCCGGGCCGCCAGCTCATCAACCCGTTTACGGCTAAGGCAGTAGATAATGCCTGCACCCTCGGAGCTGCGCACCTGCTTGAGCAGCTCCAGGTAAGACTGGCGCTGCTTGGGCCGCACCTCATAGAACAGATTGTGGCGATTAAAGCTGGAGACATGCAGCAGCGGATCGTTGAGCCAGAGCTGCTGCAAAATATCCTGACGCACCCGCTCAGTAGCAGTGGCCGTCAATGCCAGAATCGGCACCTGGGGAAAGGTCTGACG